>NZ_KV815628.1:0-2489 GCF_001814285.1 Enterococcus sp. HMSC076E04
ATTTTTCTGTCTAGTTAATTGTAGCCTATCCAAAGTCTATGTAATGATGCGTGCAACGAACGATCCGAAAGGTAACACGCAAGGCGGAGCGCAAGATTTTCATGACAAACGATGGTACTTGAATATTCCGCGTAGATAAAGAATAGCCCCTCATTGAGGGGCGTACATAATAAATAAGGATATTAATTACACTAGTATTTTTGTTATAATGAATGAGAAAAAATAGAGAGTGTAGGTAATGTAATGAAAATGAAATGGTTTAAAAAAGATTTAGTTATCGCCCTAGTAGTAATATTTATATGTTCGTTTATAATTATCTCTCCACAAATATATAAGCGTTCGATAATTTTAGGAACAGATGTCATGTTTCATCTTAATCGCTTTTTTGAAACAGCTAAACAACTTGAAACAGGTAAATTCAATTATTTCTTATCTTTATTTAGTTTTAATTCAAGTGGGAGAATAGTTAATGCTTTTTATGGATGGGACTTTTCCTATCTAATGGGATTTTTACTCATGATTGTTAAATCATGGACTAAATTTCAAATTGTTAGCTCGTTTATTTGTACATTCATTGCGGGTACAAGTATGTATTTTTTAAGCAGATATTTAAAGTTAACTAATATTCTTAGTATTATAACTGCAATATTATATATGTCTTCCTACGTAGTCATGCAATACCCTATTGCTCAAGCTTTTAATGGGTGGGGGGCAGCATTCTTACCTTTAATATTTATATCGGCTATGAAATCTATAAAAAATATAGAAAATCCCATAAATTATGTTGGTCTATCGGTAATAGTCAGTCTTCTACTCTCTATTCACATGATGACTCTAGTGATTGCGTTGCTAGCTATACTTCCTTTCTATATGTATAGCTTTATAAGAAATAATAAAAAAGTCTATTGGATTCGTGATATGTTGTTTGCGGTAGGACTTACAATTTTATTATCTGCCAATTCTATTCTAGGGTTTTTAGATCCTTACTTATCAAATAATATTTTGAAACCTTTCTATTTGGAACAAATGTCTGGTGACATCGTTAAATTCTTAGTGAATAGAAATGATTTGCATGATGTAGGACTAATCTACACATTTATTTTTATTTTTGGAATATCATTTACTTTGTTTAATTGGAAACAAACAAAAATCGAAGAAAAGTTTGCTGCAATTGTTGGTGGAGTATTTCTTCTATTGGCATCAGGTCTACTTCCTTGGGACGAACTACCACGTTATATTCCCTTTGTGAAAGTGGTTCAATTTCCACACCGATTTGTGATTGTATCTTATGTTCTATTAATTTTGAACTTCGCTATGGTCATAAACCGGATAATTAGTAACAAAAATGATGAGGTGAAAAAAGTTGTCTATTCATTAACTGTGGTATTAAGCTTTTTTAGTATTTTGAATGGGAATGCTTTTATAAATTCTCAATCATGGCTTTGGCAAGGTGATGACCCAACTGCTACAGGAAATAATAAAGCTAGTGTACGGGTTAATGGAGCAGATCAGTTAAGATCAGATTTTAAAAGTCCGGATTTAGAAAAAGGATTAGATGCAATAATAAAAGGAACACCGGATTATTTACCAATACCAAAGGACTCTGACAACGAAAAAATATACCAAACTGATCCTTATAAGCTTTATCTCAGACAATTTGTTGATAATACTTTGCAGGGAGAAAAAACTATTACAAATAAAGGTGAAATAAAAATATCATGGGAAAATAATTCCTCTAAAAATCAGAAAACACAATTGCCTGTTGCTGCCTACAGCCATTCATACGTAAGATTTAATGGGGAAAAAATGGATAAAAAAGAAGTAACTGACCTAGGGGCATTGATCGTTAATGCTAAGCCTGGATTAAATGAGGTTGTTGTAGGCTACCGTCCAATAATTAGTATTAGGCTAGCACTAGTTTTAAAATTTATAGGTTTGATGGTAATAATTTTATTAATAATAAAAAGTATAAAGAAAATTTAGCCACGATATAATCTGTTTTTTCATTTGTGATTGTGTAATAATAAATTAGCCATCACAACATAAGGAATGAAATCCCATTATTGTCCATTCTTCAGATTTGCAGTAGTTGTGATGGTTTCTCGTACCCTTAGCTCAGTTGGTCAGAGCAGACGGCTCATAACCGTCCGGTCGTAGGCTCGAGTCCTAACAGGGTACATAAATTGAAGAATTACAAGTATGAAAAAAATGAAAACTTATTATTTCAACTTTTAACTGTTGACATTGTGTATTATTTATCGTTTAATATAATTAATAGAACCCCGCACACCTCTTAACAATGTGTCCCAAGCGGGGACGTTTTTATCTAAAGCTTTTCTTCATTGCCACTCAAATGAGTGGCTTTTTTATGTATTCTTTTATGGATTAATGAAAGGATGTTTCACATAGTTATACTTCTGTATATTTGAAAAGTTTTACTTTGACTTTTAAAATAGAAAGACATTTGGGTTAAATTGTGAGATAATAAT
>NZ_KV815628.1:2589-64929 GCF_001814285.1 Enterococcus sp. HMSC076E04
TTTAAACTCTTTTATATTTGAAGCCATTAAAAAGTATACCATATAACTGTAAAAAATAATGGGAAAAAGGCTTACAATTGGAGTGGTAGTTAATTAGTGATTTATTTTTGATTTTATAGCACTGATACTATAAAATATAGATATCATCATATTACACAATCTTAATACTAACTTAAAAATATCTCCTTTTATAAGTATGGTGATAAAATCCGTTCCGGGCTACCTTTTTAGGTAGCCTACTTTAATCTTTATACCTTTCTGGATCAACGAAAGTATACTTTATATAGTCATAACGCCGATGATCGCTCCGTGCGTCTGGCACGTCAGTCACGATATCAAACAAAAAATATACGTCCTTCTTCATTCTCGTTTTCGCAGCAGAAATTTTGAAATAGTTCTTATTAGAATAGTAGAGATTGATTAATAAGCTATCTTCGATTGCTAAAAAGAAAACTTCTGAATCCCACACCTTATAAAAATCTTTGACAAATCTATTCGAAGGATCAAATTTAAACCATAATTGTGTTTTTCCTTCCATCAACATAATGTTCACCTCAAAAATAGTATACGAACTAATGTTCTTTTTGTAAAGGTGGAATTTATTATACTAAATAAATAGGTGAACAAGTACTTGTGCCAAATTAAGTGCCAAAAAAAATCGAATTTAATAAAACACAAACAAAAAGGAATCCTATTATGATAACATTTCTTATAATAACAAACACAATAGAAGACGTGTAATAGTTAGTCAGGAACGTACAAATAACCCCTGTATCCTTTGTGATACAGGTTTTTTTATTTTAAAACAACGAAAATTAAATATTTTATAATTAAAAAAACTTCATTTTTTATTGATATAAGAGTACAATTTTTATTGAAGGAAGGTGATAAAAAAACATTTTCATTAAAACGGAAAGTAAAAAATAAAAATAAAAATAAAAATGAAAGAGGGAGAAAAATTAAAAAAATGGATTCTTAGCGCTACATTGATTATTTTACTTAGGGCTTTCGCAGATGCAAGGGTAATAGAACAAAGTGGTTTTACTGGTAGGCGCGTAGCTTTTCCAATGCTATGGAGCTAGAGCCTTTCTAGTGGGCATAAGTATGTTTAACTTCTTATGCTAATCTTGACACATAATGTACAGGCGCACTACATAGAGAATCACGAAAGTGGGATAGTACTAAGTATAGTTGATACAAACAGCACTTCACAGCTAGAATAATTGGAAAGTCAGAAGTTTTTTGTTCGATTTGAAATACCTAGTTAGTTTGAATAAGTACATAAAGAATCTTCTTATTTAGCACTTAATAAAAAATATAAAAAACATTTAAAAGAGAAATCAAAGGTTTTCTCAATCTTTGATAAAAAAGGAGGAAGTAGAAAATGAAAAAAGCAAAATTGATACTTAGCACAATCGTCTTGACATCTTTAAGTAGTGGGTTTTTAGGGAGTGGGACGGTGGATGCCAGTGCATATAATAATAAAGTTGTTTCGCTTCGAGCTGCTAGTGACACAACGCTTACTGTGTCACGCATACCTTATAATCCTATTCTATATTTTGAAATTGGAATGGAAAATTATAATCAATCTGACTCAACCCAACGTTGGGTAATGGAGTACAATGCAAATGCCGGTGGTTATTATATCCGGGAGCAGATTCCGGGAGGTGTGAATTCTAGTCCGAGTTATATTTGGAGGGATAGCAGGGGAGGAGGCTTTGTGGACTTCTCGAGTAACAGAGAGAATGTAGGGACTCTGTGGAAGTTATATTCAGCCGGACAGAACTCGTTGGGAAATATATATTTTATAGAAAATATGTCAAGCGGGACCTATTTGAATTGGAGCAGAGGAGGTCATACTGATCTGGGGGTGTTTTCTACTGCATTTGATTGGAATCGTGAGCAAAGATTCATTGTGCAAGTTGAAGGAGAAGTTTAAAAGATAAAATGGAAGTACACTAATACGTTCAATCTTTTTGACTTATATCTAGAGAGTGGGGCAATAATCAGATTTTTTTCTGACTATTGTCCCACTCTCTTTTTTATATGTTTTTTTTTATTTTATTTGTGCTAACAAGATTTTGCTCAAGCCCAATCTCCATTACGGAAAATCGGTACTGTAGAACCGTCTTCGCGGATTCCATCGATATCCATCTTGTCAGATCCTACCATGAAATCTACGTGGGTTTGACTTCTATTCAAACCAGCTTCTGCTAATTCCTCGTCGGACATTTCTGTACCGCCTTTCACACTGAAGGCATAAGCAGACCCTAAGGCTAAATGGTTCGATGCGTTTTCATCAAATAATGTATTGAAGAAAATGATACCAGATTGAGAAATAGGGGAAGGGTCGGGAACAAGTGCCACTTCTCCTAGACGACGCGCACCTTCATCGGTATCAAGCAATTTTGCTAAGACATCTTCGCCTTGTTCGGCAGAAAAGTCAACTACTTTTCCATCTTTGAAAGTAAATTTCATACCAGAGATGATCGTACCAGCATAACTTAGCGGTTTTGTGCTTGAAATATACCCATCTACTCGATGACTGTCAGGTGCGGTGAACACTTCTTCTGTTGGCATATTTGCCATGAATTTTTCCCCTCGAGCATTGTAGCTTCCAGCACCTTCCCAAAGATGGTTTTTAGGCAATCCAATGATGATATCCGTACCAGGAGCAGTGTAGTGCAGGGCAGAAAATTGTTCTTGATTCAATTCTTCTGCTTTTTTTGCTAATTTCTCATCGTGTTTTTTCCATGCTAAAACAGGGTCTTCTTCGTAGACACGAGTTGTTTTGAAAATTTGATCCCATAATGCATCAACTTGTTCTTCTTCTGGCAGATCTGGAAAAACTTTTGCTGCCCATTGTTTACCAGCAGCAGCTACAACAGTCCAACTGACTTTATTTGCCTGAGTTGCCTTGCGCAAATTCATTAGTGCTTTACCGGCAGCTGCTTGATAAGATGCTACTCGTTGGCTGTCTACACCGGCAAACGCATCAGGGTCGGCAGAAACGACACTGATCCTGCTTGCTCCTTTTTCAAGCCATTCATCCGCTTGATCGATTTTAGATTGTGGTACATTCTCAATACGATCTGTTGCTGCATGTAAAAGAAATTCTCTTTGAATCTGATCATCCGTCCATTGAACGATGACTTCAGCAGCTCCTAATTTGTAAGCTTCTTGTGTGATCAAGCGAGCAAGGGGTGCTTGGTCCACACTGATCTGTAAAACGACTGTGTGACCTTTTTCTGTGGCCACGCCAGTTTCTGCAATTAAGCGTGCATATTTTTTTAGAAGTTCATTAAAATCGGATAACATAATAAAAATTCCTCCTCACCATTTTTTCTGGTAACTATTAGCATGATACCATTTAATCATGATTCAAACAATGTAGCTTTAAATAAAAAAAGGAGGTTATTTTTTTATGGTTGCGTTTCACATTCTATGACACGACTTGCTATTTTAGCTTGTGAAGAAAATCGAAAACTAATTTTGCATATCAAAAAAAACATGTTACAATAAAATTAATCAATGGTGGAAGCGTTATAAAAAAATTGAGGAGATTAAAAAAATATGGCAAGAAAAAAGACGATTACTAAAGAACAGATTTTGGCAGCTGCTTATGAAGTAGCTGCCACCGAGGGATTTACACGATTTACTGCGAGAAACATCGCGAACAAAATGAATTGTTCCACGCAGCCGATCTATCTTGAGTTCAAAAATATGGATGATTTGAGACAAGCACTTTTTGAACAAATCTATGATTATTTGCAATACGAAGTGTTTCCAGTTGAGCATACAGGGAATACGATTATCGATCTTGCTTTTAATTATATCCATTTTGCAAGAAGAGAGAAGAAGTTGTATCGTTCACTGTACTTAGAAGAATATGGTGGAGGAAAAGAGATGCAAAATTTCTCTTATACTTACTTTGTGAATACAGTGAAACGGGACCCAACCTATGCGGATCTTTCAGAAGAGCAGATCGAATCCTTGCATAACGGTACATGGATCATAGCTACCGGGATTGCAGCTTTGATGTCTTCAAGCATTATCCATCCAACTGATGAGCAGATTGAAAAAATGATCCAAGACAGCATTGATGCAATCTTGAATCTCAAAGAACCAATCGAAATCGATTGAATATACTCAAGAGTTTCACAAATCAGTAGATAACAAGAGATGTGTCAACATAAGGAAAATTTCGTTTTTCTTACAGCGTATACATTTTTAACTCCCGAAGAACTCTTCCATAAATACAATAAAAGAGCCGTCTAGATTGATTCAATCTGGACGGCTCTTTTATATCTCAAGCATATTAAAGTTTTGCGACTAATTCTTTAGCGAAAGCTTCTAGATTCTCGATATCTTCTTCCTCAGCATTTAAGTCTACTTTTACATTTTCTGCGCCTTTTGATGCGCCTGTTTTTCCAAAAGCAGCATCGAAGTCATCCACTGATTTACAGAATTCATCGTAAAAAGTATCACCAGATCCGCAGACGCCGTAGATTTTTCCTGATAGATCCAACTCTTGCAAGTCTTCATAAAAATCTACAATCTCATCAGGAAGATCGCCATCATCGTATGTATAAGTAGCTACGACGCAAATATCTGCCTCCTCAAATTCATCTGCATCTACTTGGGTACATTCGTTGATTTCGACTTCGATATCCATATTTTCAAATGCTTCTGCAACAATATCGGCGATTTCTTCAGTATTTCCTGTCATGCTAGCATATACGATTTTTGCTAAAGCCATGATGTGCCTCCTTGTTTAAAATTATTTAACAATTATGAATTATACCAAAACATCGTTGAAAAGAAAATAAAACCTAGAGACACATGGGAAATGTCATTTGGCTAAATGTATGCCGCTATGTTAAAATGAGAGAGATTTGTAAAAAGGAGACGAAAATATGATTACTTTAAAATCAGCACGTGAAATTGAAATGATGGCAGAATCTGGCGCTTTATTGGCAGATGTACATAAAAATCTGCGTGATTTTATCAAACCAGGCATAACAAGTTGGGATATTGAGGTATTTGTCAGAAACTATATCGAGAGTCATGGAGGAATCGCTGCGCAAATTGGCTTCGAAGGGTATGAATATGCGACTTGTATCAGTATCAATGACGAAATTTGTCATGGATTTCCTCGGAAAAAACCTTTGAAAAGCGGCGATTTGGTAAAAGTCGATATGTGTATCGATTTGAAAGGCGGCATTTCCGATTCTTGTTGGGCTTATGTAGTGGGAGAATCTACACCTGAGATCGACCGATTGATGGAAGTAACGAAGAAAGCATTGTACATCGGTATTGAGCAAGCACAAGTAGGAAATCGAATCGGCGACATCGGTCATGCGATCCAAACGTATGTAGAAGGTGAAAATCTAGCAATCGTCCGTGATTTTATTGGTCATGGCGTTGGTCCTACGATCCATGAAGAACCAGCCGTTCCTCATTACGGAGAAGCTGGAAAAGGTTTGCGATTGAAAGAAGGTATGGTCATCACGATCGAGCCTATGGTCAATACCGGAACTTGGAAAATGAAAATGGATCCTAATGGCTGGACTGCTTATACAAGAGACGGCGGACTATCTTGCCAATATGAACATACATTGGCTATTACTAAAGATGGCCCTAGAATCTTGACATCACAAGGAGAAGAAGGTACCTATTGATCCAGCCAATCAATAGGTACGGGAGAGGTACATGAAAGTTTGGAACAAAATAAAACAAAATGAAAATCTGATGCGCTTTATCGAGACGACTCAAAAGCGCATCACTGATTCAGAAATGAGTACGACCTCGGTTGTCGTTGCTTATTATTTACTCTTGTCTTTATTTCCATTGATTATTGCTTTTGGTAATATTTTGCCGTTTCTCCACATCGATCAAGAGACTGTACTGACCTATTTACGAGAAGTGATTCCTGAGACCGTTTACCAGTTTATTGGTCCTGCAATCAAGGACCTTTTGACACAAAGTTCAGGCGGTTTGTTATCCGTTTCTGCTTTGGCGGCCTTGTGGTCTGCCAGTCAAAGTATCAACGCTTTACAAATTGCGATGAATAAAGCGTATGGCGTAGAAAATAGAAAAAATTTTTTGATCGTTCGCTTCTTCTCGCTGATCGTAATCGTCTTGTTCATGATTGCCATTAGTGGAGTAACTATCGTTCTTGGTTTAGGACAGCTGATTTTAGATGCGATTCAACCGATTGTACAAATACCTGTAAACTTTATTGATCAGTTCCAAACGTTGAAATGGCCAATCACATTGGTGGCTTTATTTGTCATCATGTTCTTGATTTATTTAATTGTCCCTAATGCTCAATTGAAGTTGAAGACGATTATTCCAGGTACGATCTTCGCTACTGTCGGCTGGATGCTGTTATCACAAGTGTTTAGTATCTATGCCAGATATTTTGCAACGAGGATCAGCGGTTATCAGATCATAGGAAGTTTTATTGTCCTCATGCTTTGGCTTAATTTTGCTGCTACGATCATCATTTTGGGCGGAATCATCAATGCAGTTGTTCAAGAATACGTGACGGGACATCAAATCAAAAAACGTCGAGATCCAAGCCGAAAATGGTTCAATAAACTGAAAGCTAAATTTTCTCATAAAAAAAAGTAGAAACAAGAGTTCTTATTGTAAATTTATATCAGTAATTTATAATAATTGTGACTCTTAATTAAAGTAGGTGCCCATATGCTTGTTTCTTTTAGTATGGTTATAAGATTTTTTCTGACAATTTTATTATCACTGATATTAACACCTGTATTTAAAATCATTTCAGTACAAACGGGTATGGTCGACAAACCAAATGAAAGAAGGATAAACAAAGTTCCAATGCCTTCCGCAGGCGGACTGCCCATTTTTATTTCATTTGTTATATCGACTTTATTCTTATTTCGTAAAATCATTCCACAATCGTATATTGTGCCCATCTTGCTCGCTTCTTTGGTGATCATCGTTACAGGAGTACTCGATGACAAATTTGAGCTGACGCCTAAACAAAAGAGTGTAGGGATCTTGCTTGCCTCTCTTATTATTTATTTTGTAGCAGATATACGTATTGATTCCTTTACGCTTCCTTTTATTGGCTATATCCAATTAGGATGGCTTAGTTTCCCTGTAACGATTTTTTGGATCTTCGGTATCACGAACGCAATCAATCTGATTGACGGTTTAGATGGGCTAGCGGCAGGGATTTCATTGATTGGTTTAATCACGATAGGCATCATTGGGTATTTTTTCCTTCATGCTTCCACAGTGTACATCCCGGTCGTTATTTTCTGTCTTGTAGCAAGCATTATCGGATTTTTCCCGTACAATTTTTATCCGGCAAAGATTTATTTAGGCGATACAGGAGCGTTATTCTTAGGGTTCATGATGGCCGTCCTTTCACTACAAGGGCTGAAGAACGTAACTTTTGTTTCGTCAATTTCTCTACTGATCGTCATGGGCGTTCCGGTAACAGATACGTTTTTTGCTATCATTAGAAGAAAAGCAAACCGTGTTTCTTTTTCTACAGCAGATAAAAAACATCTTCATCACCGACTAATCAGTTTAGGATTTACTCATAAAGGTGCCGTCCTGACGATTTATGCGATGGCTTTGATGTTTTCTTTCACAGCTATGGTCATGAATTATACTGGAAGAATCGGAACGATTGTATTGATTATTGCTATGCTATTTGCTGCAATTTTATTATTTGAATTGATTGGTCTGATTAACGAAAAACATCAGTTTATTTTAAAAACATTGCGATTTTTAGGGAATAAAGAGTATCGTACGCAAGTAAAACAGAAATATTTGAAGAAATGGAACCGTCATATAGATGAATAACAAATTAAACCAGCCAATTCTTATTAGTATTGTAACGGCGAACAGTGATAAGATTTTTCGGACACTAGATAATTTTATTTCAACTGTAAAAGATGAAACAGCGATAAAAATTCGGATTTTTGACAACAACTCCCTTCCGGAATATAAAAGCAGACTAAAAGAATATGTGACATATCCGTATATCGAAATCTATTTTCATGATGAAAATTCCGGATTTGGTTATGGACATAATCACAATCTGCTGAACAGCGATTGCCACTATGGCATTATTTGTAATCCAGATATTTTAGTGGATGAAGAAACAGTTACAGCATTGGTGTTGTTACTGAAAGAACATCCCGAATGCGCGATGTTAGCACCTAAGATTCTTAATGAAGATGGGACCACTCAGCACCTCATCCGTGAGCGGCTGGCTGTTTTTGATTATGTTTTGCGCTTTGTGCCTTTCAAATGGGTCAAAAAAAGGTTTGATAAACGGCTGGCTGTCTTTGAATGCCGTGGCTTGCCCACTGATGTTGATAGTTATGTGCGAATGATCTCGGGCAGTTTTATGGTAGCTGATATTGACAAATTTAAAGAGATAAGGGGATTTGATGAGCGTTTCTTCATGTACTTTGAAGATAATGACTTGTGTTTGAGTTTTGAAAAAGCAGGTTACAAATTATTGTACACACCCTTTTATGCAGTCGTCCATTTTTATGGAAAGGGTGCACATCGAAATGCAAAACTTTTTCGTGTGTTTTTGACTTCTATGATGAAATTTTTCAATAAGTGGGGGTGGCGTTTTTTCTGATGAAACCAGAAATAGTAGTAGTAGTAGTGCTCTATCAGCAACTATTCAGCCAATCTCCAACTTATGGACCATTAAGCAAAGCACTTAGCGAAAAGCATATTCAGCTTATTATTTACGATAATAGTCCTCAAAGACAGCAAAATGAGCTGTTTGAAAAAGAAAACACCATTTACTATCATGATCCGCAAAACCCTGGATTAGCGGCGGCTTATAATTATGCGTTGTCTCAAGCAAATGAAAGAACACGTTGTATCGTTACATTGGATCAGGATACGAGGCTAGTCGACGACTATTTTGAAATCTTGCGTAAAGTAGCTTTTACAGATGAATGTGTTGCTGCAGTTCCGATGATTTTTTCTGGGGGACGGCAAGTTTCTCCCGTCTATTCGAATCATTATATCAATCGTACAGCACATGCAGTAGAAGTAGACGGTACGACAGCTGAAAGAATCATGGCAATCAATTCAGGTGTGGCATGGTCTGTCAAATTTCTAAAAAAGATTGGCGGGTTTAATCCTGCTTTTTCTTTAGATTTTTTGGACCATTGGCTGTTTTGGAAAGTGAATCAGTTGGAAAAAACGGTGGAGATACTACCAGTACGACTGGAACATGATCTTTCGGTATTAGACTATGAAAAAGTTTCAAGCAATAGATACCGTTCTATTTTACAAGCAGAAAATCGATTTTATCATGAATATGATCAAAGACATTTATCCAGTCACCGACAACAATTATTGTTAAGAACAGTTAAACAGTTTTTGACCGTCAAAAACCGGCATATCTGGCGGATGACTTTGCGCTCATATGTTAAGAATTGGAAGGTGTGAATTCGTGCGTTCGGTTTGTATAGCTACCTTTAATGGGGGCAGATATTTAAGAGAGCAGTTGGATAGTATTTTATCTCAGCTTTCAGCAGAAGATGAAGTGATCATTTCTGATGATGGGTCAGTAGATGATACATGGGATATATTGACTGAATACGCAGAAAAAGATAGACGGATAAAGCTTTTTTCAGGACCTCGTCAAGGGTTGATCGCTAATTTTGGCTATGCGATCCAGCAGACGAAAGGAGAGCTAATCTTTTTGGCAGATCAAGATGATGTTTGGTTAGAGACAAAAGTGAAAAAAATCACTGACTATTTTGAACAGCATCCGGATCAATTAGTAGTCGTTTCAGATTTGATCATTGTGAACAGTAAGCTGCAAGAGATCCATGCTTCCTATTTTTCATTCCGAAATTCCAAAGAAGGATGGGTCAATAATGTAATACGAAGTCATTATATTGGTGCAGGTATGGCTTTTCGCTCTTCGTTGAAATCCGATATTTTGCCGATTCCGTCAGAAGTGCCTATGCATGACATGTGGATCGGTTTGTTGGGAGGAAGGAAGACTGGGTTTCTGAGAGAACCTTTGACACTGTATCGAAGACATGATTTAAATGCGAGTGAGATTGAAACGCATTCTAAATTACGCCAAAAAATTTCCTGGCGTGTTCATCTGATTACGGCGTTGATCAAACGAAAATGGTTTAAACGTTGATAAAAGATGTTTAAATCCTTAATATTTCCATGACAAATATAACGATTGATGAGATAATAGCAAAGTGAAATTTGAAATCAAAAAGGAGAGCATATATCCATGAAGGGAATCATTCTTGCTGGGGGCAGCGGAACACGTCTGTACCCTTTAACAAAGGCAACATCGAAACAATTGATGCCGATTTATGACAAACCAATGATTTATTATCCAATGTCTACTCTGATGTTGGCGGGAATCAAAGAAATTCTGATTATTTCAACGCCACAAGATACACCACGTTTCAAGGAATTATTTGGAAACGGAAATGATTTAGGACTGCAGATCGAATATGCAATACAAGAAAGTCCAGATGGATTGGCACAAGCGTTTATCATTGGAGAAGAATTTATTGGAGATGATAGTGTCTGCTTGGTATTAGGAGACAATATTTACTATGGTGGCGGTCTGTCTAAAATGTTGCAACGAGCAGCTTCAAAAGATACAGGCGCGACAGTATTTGGCTATCATGTCAATGATCCAGAACGCTTTGGTGTAGTAGAATTTGATGAGAACATGCAAGCTTTGTCGATTGAAGAAAAGCCTGCTCAGCCAAAATCAAATTACGCAGTAACTGGCCTTTATTTTTATGACAATGAGGTGATTTCTATTGCTAAAGGAATCAAACCGTCAGAACGTGGAGAACTAGAAATCACAGATGTCAATAAAGCATATTTGGATAAAGGAAAATTATCTGTAGAACTTATGGGACGCGGATTTGCTTGGCTTGATACAGGAACACATGAATCATTGCTTGAAGCATCTACCTTTATCGAAACGATTGAAAAACGTCAGAACTTAAAAGTGGCTTGTTTGGAAGAAATTGCTTACCGTATGGGCTACATTGATAAAGAACAACTGCTAGCCCTTGCACAGCCTTTGAAAAAAAATCAATACGGTCAATATTTATTGAATTTGGCCGCTGAATAAGGAGTTCCTACAGATGAAAGTAACAGATACAAAATTAACAGATGTAAAAATCGTGGAAATGGATGTCTTTGGCGACCATCGCGGTTTTTTTACAGAAAGCTATTCAAAAGCAAAATTTGCAGAACATGGATTAGATTATGACTTTGTTCAAGACAATCATTCGTTATCTGCTGAAGCTGGTGTTCTTCGCGGGCTTCATTTCCAAAAGGGAGAAGCTGCACAGACAAAATTGATTCGTGTGGTTACTGGAGCAGTTTTAGACGTAGTAGTGGACATCCGCAAAGGCAGCCCGACTTATGGTCAATGGGACGGATTTATCTTATCTGAACATAATCATCGTCAGTTGCTTGTACCTAAAGGATATGCACATGGATTCGTTACTTTGACACCAAACGTGAACTTCCTTTACAAGTGTGATAATTACTATAATGCAGAAGCAGATGGAGGCATCGCATTTGATGATCCAGATTTAGCGATTGATTGGCCAATTGATCCATCAAGAGCGATTATGTCGGAAAAAGATCACCGTCATCCGACATTAAAAGAATTTGAAGCAGAAAATCCATTTGTTTACGGAGAAATCTAAGAATTAAGGAGAAATTTTCTTATGAAAAACATCATTGTTACCGGAGGTGCCGGATTCATCGGCTCTAATTTCGTTCATTACGTGGTAAACAATCATCCAGAAGTGCATGTCACTGTTTTGGATAAACTGACTTATGCAGGAAACAAAGAGAACTTGGCTGGACTTCCTAGCGATCGCGTAGAATTGGTCGTAGGAGATGTTGCAGATGCAGAATTAGTGGACCGTCTAGTAAAAGAAGCGGACGCAGTTGTTCATTACGCGGCAGAATCCCATAACGATAATTCATTAAAAGATCCTTTCCCATTTGTACAAACGAATATCATTGGTACGTATACACTTTTAGAAGCTTGCCGCAAGTATGATGTACGCTATCATCACGTATCTACTGACGAGGTTTACGGAGATCTTCCATTACGTGAAGACCTACCGGGACATGGAGAAGGCGAAGGAGAAAAATTCACTGCCGAAACACCATATAATCCTTCAAGCCCATATTCTTCTACAAAAGCTGGTTCAGATCTGTTAGTAAAAGCGTGGGTACGCTCTTTTGGCTTACGTGCAACTATTTCAAATTGTTCAAACAACTATGGTCCTTACCAGCATATTGAAAAATTTATACCTCGCCAAGTAACGAACATTTTAAGCGGTATTCGTCCAAAATTATATGGTGAAGGGAAAAATGTTCGTGACTGGATCCATACAAATGATCATTCTTCAGCAGTGTGGTTGATTTTGACAAAAGGCAGAATTGGCGAAACCTACCTGATCGGTGCGGACGGCGAAGAAGATAATAAGACCGTGATGGAATTGATCTTAGAAATGATGGGTCAACCAAAAGACGCATACGACCATGTAAACGACCGTGCAGGGCACGATTTGCGTTATGCAATCGATTCGACAAAATTGCGAGAAGAGCTAGGTTGGCAGCCTGAGTTTACGAACTTCCGTGATGGGTTGGCTGACACGATCAAATGGTACGAAGAACATGAAGACTGGTGGAAAAAAGAAAAAGAGGCCGTTGAAGCAGCATATGCCAAAAATGGACAATAATACAGAGAAAATTTCACTGTATTAATGGAAAAACACATGTGAGGCAGGCGCTCGCCTGTCTCTTTTTTAAAATAAAAATCAAGGAGCGGATAACCATATGTTTTTATTAACTGGAGGAAATGGACAATTAGGTACAGAATTGCGCCATTTATTAGATGAAAAAAATCTGCCATATGTTTCAACAGATGCAAAAGACTTGGATATCACAGATGCTGAGAAAACAATGGCTTATATTACAGAATTAAAACCGGATGTTATTTTCCATTGCGCAGCTTACACAGCAGTAGATAAAGCAGAAGAAGAAGCAAAAGAATTAGATGAGAAAATCAATGTCGATGGCACAAGAAATGTAGCGCTTGCAGCAAAAGCTGTGAATGCTCAATTCGTCTATATCAGTACAGACTATGTCTTCGATGGAAAAAACAAAAATGTAGAGTACGAAGTAGATGACCAAACAAATCCACTAAATGAATATGGTCGTACGAAATTATTAGGCGAAAAAGCAGTAGAAGAGATTTTAGAAGACTATTATATCATACGAACTTCTTGGGTTTTCGGGATTTATGGACACAATTTCGTCTTCACGATGCAACGCCTAGCGGAAACCCGCGACAAACTGACTGTAGTAAATGACCAGTTCGGGCGGCCAACTTGGACACGTACTTTGGCAGAATTTATGGTATATGTTATCGAAGAAAAAGCACCATTCGGTATTTATCATTTGTCGAACGAAAATAGCTGTTCTTGGTATGAATTTGCCAAAGAAATATTGAAAGATACAGATGTGGAAGTAGCGCCTGTTACATCGGAAGAATTTCCACAAAAAGCAACGCGTCCGCAGTATTCAGTCATGAGCCTGAAAAAGACAGAAGCGTTAGGATTTGCCATACCAACTTGGCAAGAAGCACTTGCGCAAATGCTGGAAGCTGCCAAAAAAATGAATAAGTAATTTCCTTTTTATCAAATAGAATTTGGAGCATGATATGGAAAAACAAACAAGAAGTGCACGACGAAAAGAAAAACCAAAAGCGAATCAGGCAGATTCGAATTTGGTGCTTGACCTGTTTCTAAAACTCCGATACCTTATTGGTGTTTTAGTCATCGTGGTCATTGTTACTTTTAATTTAAACGGAAGTTCACTTGGTGTTTGGGATAAATATGTGTCGCAAAGAGACGATGGGAAAAAAACTGATGTGATTTTTGGACAGAATCGGGAAGTGCGGTCAGATGAATGGCTGGTGCAGACACCTTTTTACCTCTCACAAGCTGAAGAGGACTTTCCGTTGGTGAACGAAGATTATTCATTGAACGGACAAAACATGATCATTGCGTATAATTCTCCTGTAAAGGATATTACGGTTATCGGAAAACCATTCAACTGGGGATTCTTTTTCCTCGGAAGAGATCGAGGCCTTTCCTTTTATTGGGCGATGAAATTAGTCGTCATGGTCTTGCTTGGATTCGAAGTACTGATGATATTAACGAAGAGAAAAAAAGCATTATCGCTGATTGGCGCATTTGCGCTGACATTTTCTCCCGCAGTCCAGTGGTGGTTCATGCAGCATGTGGGCGATTTGATTTTCTTTACTTTGGGACTGATGACTGCTTTTTATCATTATTTCTACAATCATGATAAAAAATGGCTGCGAACGTTGATGATGCTTTTGGTGGTTATTTTCGGTATTGGGTTTATTTTAGTGATTTACCCAGCCCATCAAGTGATGCTGGCGTACTTGCTGATTTTTTATTTTGTTGGCTTGCTTATTTACTACAGCAAGAAAATTTCTTGGGATCTGTTGGATGTAGTGTTGATTGGAGGGGCAGTTTTATTTATTGGCGGAGTCATGGTTCATTTCTGGCTGACGTCAAAAGACGCATTGTTAGCTTCTTTGAATACCTTATATCCAGGAAAACGAGTCAGTACCGGTGGAAAGTGGACGATTGGCGAATTTTTTTCTTTCCTGACAAACTGGAAAATTCCTTTTGAAGACATCAACTATTCGAATAACTCTGAAGTGGCTTTGTTCTATCACTTCTTTCCAACTGTATTCCTAGCCAGTCCATTTGTGTTATTTGGCAAAAAAGATAGTGAACAAAAGTTATTGGGACGTATTTTGATGATTTTTTGTCTGTTTTCTATCTTTTGGATTACCGTTGGATTGCCAAAATGGCTAGCAGAAATTACTCTGCTGTCTTATGTTCCTCCTTTAAGAGCCATCCTTACTTTTAGTTTTGCGGCTTGCCTATTATCAATTTGGTTCATCGCTTATATTTGGAGAGAAGATGTTATTCCTATTTGGTATAAATTCATTTTAATGGCAGTAAACGCATGGTCTTATTTCTATGCAATTACTCATTCGAAGATGGATAATTATTTTTCAGATTTCGAAACCATCGCAGTCGTTGTGTTGGGAACAGTGATTTTAGCTTTTGCATTATTTGGCTGGAGACGCTTGTTTTATCTTGCTTTTGCCGCCGTGATCATCGCATCTGGTTTCTTTGTCAATCCAGTCGTAGAAGGTACTGGAGCGATTTTTGAAAAAACACTGGCAAAAGAAATCCGAAAAATCGATCAACAAGACCCTGGCAAAGTCTGGTTGACTGAAGATGAACTGTATAATTTCACCCCAACTTTGGGTGTGAAATCTTTCAATACAGTCCGCTTTTATCCAGATATGGCTGCATGGAAGAAAATCGATCCAAAAGAAGAATATGAGAAGTATTATAATCGGTATGCTCACACAAGAGCTTTTATCGCTAAGGAAGATACAAAGTTCATTTTAGATCGTCCAGATATGTTCTCGGTCACGTTGAATTTTGAAGACGCAGAAAAGTTAGGGATCAACTATGTAATCAGTAAGCGACCGTTAACTGATTACAATCAGTTATATGAAGCTCAATTCACACAACTATATGGACCGGATAAAGATGGTTATATGATTTTTAAAGTAGAATATCCGGATTATCCAGATGTACCACAAACACAAACTCAGGAAAATCAGCTAGTCTTACAGTAATGGGCTAGCTGAGAATAACCCTGAAGTATTATTAGAAAGGAGAGTGGAGATAATTCAAGCAATCGTACAAAAATTTGTCAACAAAATGAGTGCTGGTTTCTTGCTTTTGCTGCTGACGCTGGTCTTTTCTGTTTGGACAGCAGGATTAAGCTTCCCAGCCACTTTGTTTATATATAACAACAGTTCGCTACTTATCACTTTTAGTGTGGCTATTTTGCTCATTTTAAATGTTTATAAAGCAAAAGGCGTCGATTTTCTTTATCTAGGTGTTGCGCTTGCACTTTTCATTTTCTTTTCTTACTTTCGGGAAATAAGAAATGAGTCTTTATTTGGAGATTTACTGTTTCCTTTGATTATTTTATTTTGTTTAGTAATTAAATGGATTGAGTGGACAAAATGGGATCGCGGGATTTATCTGCTTGTCTTTACGGTCTTCCTCGGAATCACGTTATATCGTGTATTTACAGAGATCCAAGTACCAGAAGGACAAAGCATCTGGGCTCCAGGAAATTCGCTTTCTGATATTTGGATCAATACGAATACAATCGGAAGTTCTTTGATGACTCTTGCTTTATTGATCAGCGGATTTGCCAGTTCTTTTGAACGGTGGTATGTTCGTATCATCGGTGGGATAGCAGTCGTTGCAGCCTTTTTAGGTATTTGGGTCTGCCAATCAAGAGGCGCATTAGTTGCATTGATTGTTTTTGCGATATTGGATCTTTTACCTAAATCATTGATGCGTGTCATTCGTGCACCGTTTATTGCCTATACGGCTACGATTCTTTTGGCTTTACCGATTTCTTATCTAGCCGCTGTTTCCGAAAAAGTCAATTTGTTTACCGGTCGAGAAGATATTTGGCATAAATTCTATCAGACGCTAGGAGAAAAATCTGAGCAAGTTTTACTAGGGATGAAAACATTCATCTTCCAACGAGGAAACCAATTTTTAGGAAACCACAATAGTTATAATTCTATTTTGAATATCTATGGGTTAATAGGGTTTGGAATTGCTGCTTTGCTGCTTATCCTTTTTATTGGTCGCTTAACGTTGAAAGCAGATTTATCCAACGGGCAGATGACTTTTATCTGGGCCTTTTTTGCGGTGATGATGCAGTCATTTATGGAAGATACATTGACTTCATACCCATGGGTTCCGATTATTTATATCCTATTGGCTATGTCCGTTCATCGCTATGACGAAACGAAAGTTATGGAAGAATACTATGACATAGAAGAGCCATATGACGACATGAATGCTGGAGATCCAAGTTATGAGGAACAACCAGATAGCGCTCATTCTTCTAGGATCCAACGCTATCATTGATAGGCGCAAAATACGAGAGAGGCTGTGACAACCGTCGCAGCCTTTTTTGGTTTATTGCAATTGTCTAGCATCTTCTGTAAAATAGAAACGTTAGAGAAAATCTTGTATCATAGAAAATTAAGAAATAAATAAGAACGCAGCTAGGTACCAAAAATATGGTAAAATGGCACTTGACTGTAATTCACTGAAATCGCTTGGAGGAACACAAATGTTTAAAGATTTGTATTTATTTATGAAGGACATTTATCAGAATAGAAAATTACTGCTACAGTTTTCGATCAATGACTTCAAATCAAGATATGCAGGATCGTTTTTAGGGATCTTATGGGCGTTTATCAATCCGTTATTTACTGTATTGATTTATTGGCTGGTATTTGGCGTTGGATTGAAAGCACAAATGATCGATGCAAAATACCCATTTATCGTATATTTAGTTACCGGGATGATTCCTTGGTTCTTCTTCTCTGATGCCTTTGCATCAACTACGGTTGTTTTTCGGGAATATACTTATTTAGTAAAGAAAGTCGTATTCAATATTCGTATCTTGCCCACGACGAAAATCCTATCCAATTTGTACACCCATTTATTTTTCATTCTGATTGGCATAGCTGTTGCGCTTATAAATGGTATATATCCTTCAGCCATGTCTTTACAGCTGATTTACTATCTATTTTGCATGTGTGCTTTCTTGACAGGATTGACTTGGCTGACAGCATCCATCCAACCATTTTTACCAGACATCATGCAATTGATTACGATCGTCTTGCAGTTGATCATGTGGACGTTGCCGATATTATGGAGCCCGAACCAGTTTGACTCAGGTCTTGTAAGCATATTGAAATTAAATCCGCTGTACTATGTTGTTCAAGGCTATCGTGAGTCGTTTTTAAGTGAAGCTTGGTTCTGGGAGCATGGAACATATACTTTGTATTTCTGGGTGTTCACATTAGTAATGTTCGTAATCGGCTCTGCAGTGTTCCGTAGATTGAAACCACATTTTTCAGATGTGCTGTAAGGAGAATAGCTATGACAGAATATGCAATTAGACTAAAAGATATCACAAAATCTTATAATATGTACGCAAAACCGTCGGATCGATTTCGTGAAGCTCTTAATCCTTTTAAGAAATCCTATCATGATGTGTTTTATGCGTTGAAAAACGTGAATGTAGAAATAAAAAAAGGTGAGATGATCGGTTTCGTTGGAGAAAACGGATCCGGAAAATCTACGATGTTGAAAATCATTACAGGGGTACTGACACCAACATCCGGTACGATGGAAATCGAAGGGAAAATCTCTGCTTTGCTAGAACTAGGTTCAGGATTTAATCCTGAGTATTCTGGCTATGAAAATATCTATTTAAATGGGATGGTACTAGGCTTTTCAAGAGAAGAAGTCGATGAAATGGTCGATGATATCATTGAATTTGCTGACATCGGCGACCATATTTATCAACCTGTAAAAACTTATTCAAGTGGGATGTTCGTTCGTCTAGCTTTTGCTGTAGCAATCAATGTGAATCCTGATATTTTGATTGTAGATGAAGCATTGGCAGTAGGAGACCTTGAATTTCAACTAAAATGTATGGAAAAATTTACAGAAATCAAGAACTCGGGAAAGACGATTTTATTCGTTTCTCATGATATCAGTTCGATTCGCCGTTTTTGTGATCGTTCCTATTGGTTGAAAAACGGAGAAGTCGTCGAATATGGCGATACGATGGAAGTAACGACGAATTATGAAAACTTTTTAAAGAAAAAATCAGTTAAAACAGTGGATCGGAATAAAAACCAAGTAGAACGGTTCGCCGCTCCAGATATCGTCGACGTGACGAAAGCGGAATTGTTGGATAAAGACAAAAATCCGGTGGATATGCTGGAACAAGGAGAAAAACTATACGTTAAAGTAACTTATGAAGTAAAAGATGATACAATCAAAAATCCGGTTTTAGGAATTGCGCTACGAACAGTCGACAATTTTTATGTGTGCGGACTCAATACTCTACTAGATGGTATCAAGATTCCTTGGAAAAAAGGAGAGAATATCTTTTATCTGGAGTATGAAAAGTTAGGTTTGTTAGCTGGTGAATATTATTTTGACGTTGCGGTCTTTGAAGAAAATGCAACGGTTCCTTTGGTATATAAGACAAAGTACATGAATTTGTTTGTCAGCGGTTCTTATATCGGAGAAGGCATCGTGGTCTTAGACCATAAATGGGAAGAAGGGACTCATAGCAATGAAATATGATTTTGAAATGGACCTAGATGAACAAAGCAGTGTGGGAAAAATTGCCGCACAGATCAAACCAGGAAGTAAAGTTTTAGAGTTTGGTCCCGGAAACGGCCGATTAACGAAACATTTAATCGGTGCAAAACAATGTGAAGTGAGCATTGTTGAGTTAGATAAGGAATTGTTCGATTTTGTCAGCGAATTTGCTCAAGATGGATTTTATGGTGATATCGAAAGTTTTGAGTGGGCAAACTATTATGCTGGACAGACATTTGATTACGTCTTGTTTGCCGATGTTTTAGAACATTTGGTAGATCCTGGAAAAACATTGAAGAAAGTCAGAGAATTTTTGAATGAAGAAGGAGAGATCCTGATTACATTCCCTAACTTGGCGCATAATTCTGTCATGATCGATTTGTTCAATAACCAATTGCCGTGGGCTTCTTATGGTCTCCTAGATGAAACCCATAATTCTTTTTATACTCATGATGGCTTCCAAAAAGTTTTTGAAAAAGCGGGATTATTCATTAATATTGAAGATTATTTGTACTTAGCTGTAGGTGATACAGAATTAAAATCAACTTATGAAGAATTGCCGGAAGCTGTACGCTATGATTTCAAAATGCGACCATTTGGTGAAGTCTACCAATACTTTTTCTCATTGATGAAACATCCAGTAGCACAAAGTTCCATTGCACAGCCACAAAATTCTAATTATGTAAAAGTGTTAGAAGTAACCCAGCAAACGAAACAAGATGAAACAATCCAACAAATACCATTCAATAATTTCACAGGGGAAAATGAGACACTAAGTTTCCCCGTATCAGAAACAACGGAAAGAATGGTGTTTCGCTTCGCGCAACAACCTAGCTTTATCGAATTCAGCGCAGAAGCTGCTGGAGAAAAACTCACATTTATCGATTCGAATGCCGTAGTCAAAACAGTAAATGATTGTTATTTGTTTGATGGGAAAGAATTACCAGAGTTCGTTCTAACGGATATTTCTGGGAAAGAAGTGACTATCCATTGTCACTATCGCTTTATCGGGGAATTGACACCAACAATGAAAGAATTGTTGGAAACGATTCGTCCCATGGCTGAAGTCACAAAGCAGCTTTCTGAGAAAAATGATGAATTAGAAAGAGAAAATCATCATCTTCTTGAGGAAAATACAAGACTAGTCCATACGTTAAAAACAACCACAAATCGCTATTGCACATTGTTGGAAAGTGATGAATGGACAATCAAACATAGACTAGGACAACGTAAGAAAGAAACATCGAAAAAAATCCAAGAAAAAGAGCTTTCTATATGTATTGACGAGAAAATCTGGGATGCAGAAACAAAAATATTAAAAATCATCGGATGGGGGATCGCTAATTCGGATCGCCAGCCATTGTCCTATAAGTTATCAGCTGACCAATCGCCATTTTTCGAAGCAATTCCTGTTTCACGAGAAGAAGTCAATCAAGCAGAACAGCTCGCAAAAGGAACAGAAGCGGGATTTGAGTTACGAATCCTTTGCGAGCAAGAACGTTCATTCTTAGTGGAAGCAGTAGCTCAAAATGGCCAATCATGGATCATTGAAATGTAAATAATGATTAACTTATAAAGATAAGGAGTAAACGAATCGTGCAAAAAAAAGAAATTGCCGTATTTATCGATCAAATCACTCGTGAACGGGCCACTGGCGATTTGCTTATTGTGGGCTGGGCAATTGATGAAGTGATCAAAGAAATCCCTACGATAAAGGTAGAAAAAGAAAATGTGATTGCTGAAGCGACACATGTCGTAAGATTGGATATCAATCATTTATATAATCTTGATGTTAAGACCCAAAGCGGTTTTAAGGTACGTTTATCGGGGAAAATGAGAGGAAAAGCAATCTTAGACTTCCAAACAGCGAGACATCAAAATGGCATAGCTGTGAAATTAAACGGTAAATACCCTTATGATGACGGCATTGAATCTTCATGGGAAAGAAAAAAAAGATTACTGAAAAAAGGGATAAATTATGCAAGGACTCATGGCGTAAAAAAAGCAATCCGCCGAGTCAAATTGGAATTGAAGCCAGGATCGATCGACTATGCAGAATGGATCAGTCGTCATGAGAAACCTGATCTGAAAGAGCAAAGGAAAGAAGTACAAGGATTTGCCTACCGCCCATTGATTTCCATACTTATGCCTGTCTATAACGTTGAAATCAAATGGCTCGAAAAATGCATTGATTCGGTACTGGATCAAACGTATGATCATTGGGAACTATGTATCAGTGATGATGCTTCTACTGATCCAGCTATCCGAAAGTGTCTGGAATCCTATCAAGCAAAAGATGATAGAATCAAAGTCGTTTTCCGACAAGAAAATGGACACATCAGTCTGGCAACTAATTCTGCATTGGAAATGGCAGAAGGAGAGTTTATAGCACTCTTAGATAATGATGATGAATTACCGCCATTTGCATTATATGAAGTGGCAAAAGTGCTAAACGTACATCCAGAACTGGATTTGATCTACAGTGACGAAGATAAAATCGATGCAGACGGCAATCGCTTTGATCCGCACTTCAAAGCAGACTGGTCTCCTGATACATTGATGGGAAATAATTATATCTCTCACTTAGGCGTATATCGAACAAGCATTGTTAAAGAACTTGGCGGTTTCCGTAAAGGCTATGAAGGTTCTCAAGATTATGATTTGGTCCTTCGTGTGACAGAACAAATCCCTGCAGATCATATTTACCACATTGACCGAGTCTTGTATCATTGGCGGACGATCCCAGGATCAACGGCAAGTAATGGTGAAGCCAAAAGTTATATCTATGATTCCGGAGTGAAAGCATTGACAGATGCCCTGTCTAGAAGGAACATCAAAGGAAGCGTACGTCCTGGCAGAATTTCTGGATTTTATGAGATTACTTATGACGTCTTGCAAGAGGATTTGGTCAGTGTGATCATTCCAACGAAGAATGGCTATGAAGATCTAAAAACTTGTGTAGATTCGATCATCGAAAAAACATCTTATTCAAATTATGAAATCATTATTGCGGATAATGGAAGTACAGATCCAAAAATGCAAGAATTATTTGCAGAATACAAGCATCAGCTGAAAGACCGCTTTATCGTAGAATTGATTGACATTCCATTCAATTATTCTCGAATCAACAATTTAGCAGCAGAAAAAGCAAACGGCAAATACTTTTTATTCTTGAATAACGATACAGAAGTGATTGAGCCAGATTGGATGACGGCGATGGTTTCTTATGCACAGTTTGATCGAATCGGCTGTGTAGGAGCAAAACTGTTTTATCCAGATGATACAACGCAGCATGCAGGAGTATTATTAGGAATCGGTGGTGTTGCAGGGCATGCATTGAATAACTATGATCGAACACATTGTGGTTATTTCGGCCGATTGGTCATTGATGTCAATTACTTAGCTGTCACTGCAGCTTGTATGATGGTCAAGGCAGCTGACTTCAATGCTGTCAATGGATTTGATGAAACATTAGAAGTAGCATTCAACGATGTTGACTTGTGCTTGAAAGTTTATGAACTGGGTCGTTACAATGTCTATGCACATCAAGCAGAATTGTACCATTTCGAATCTAAATCAAGAGGTTATGAAGATACACCAGAAAAACAAAGACGTTTTGCTGGGGAAATCAAAAAAATGCAAGATAAGTGGCCTTCTTATATTGCTCATGACCCATTTTATAACGATAATCTAACTAAAGAAGGAATCGGCGATTTTTCGTTGAGACCTGACTAAAAATAAAAAACTGTTTCGTCATCTAAATAGATGGTGAAATAGTTTTTTACTTATGCAATATTGTATAGGTATCTACAACAATTCTTATTAAAAGACAAGAATTTTTCTTTTAATTTATTTTACAATTTGGTTATTCACTAGGTTTTTAAACTTTGCTATGGTAAGATGATAGAGGCATTATTTTATGGTTAGGAGTGTATATATGAATAAAAATGGGGAGTGGAATGCGGCACGCAGGATATTCATTATCATCATGGATGTACTTGTATTGAATGTGTCGATCTATCTTAGCTTTTTGCTGAAGTTCCAAGGAGAAGTCCCAGCAAGAAACTTAGAGACCTTTCAGCATTCAGCAGTTTTTATTTCCATTATCTTTATTGCGTTGAATATTTTGTTAGGAGCTTATGTATTCTATAACCGAATGATCAGTGATATCGTCTTCATTACTGTTATTGGACAGGTGCTGATAGCATTGGGGATCATGGTGGTTACTTTTGCTGGACGTTGGTTTGCATTTCCGCGTGGCGTCATCGTGCTCTCGTTTATACTTGGCACGATATTACTTAGCGTTTATCGGATAGTCGTTTATAAACTATACTTAAGAGTCAGTCGTGATAAGAAAGTACTTATCGTAGGTTTGGAGAAAGATGTCGCACCAGCGATCCAAAACTTTCAATCTAAGAAAAACAACAAACATAAGGTTGAAGCAGTAGTGATCGACAATTATTATGAAAACACAAAAAAATTGATTGATGACATCGATATTGTCTACCTAGCTTCAAAAATCCCAGAAGATGAAAAAATCAATATTTATCAATTAGTGACTAAAAAAGAGAAGAAGCTGTTTTTAAATACAACTTTTGAAAATTTAACGATGATCAATCCGAACATCATGAATTTCGAAGATGAAAGTATCATTGAAGCTTCCGGTTTCAAAATTCAGCCGGAATATGAATTATTCAAACGTCTCTTTGATATCATCGTTTCGCTTATTTTATTGATCCTCGCTTCACCTTTTATGCTAATCACAGCGATTTTGGTAAAAACAACTTCACCTGGACCAATTATTTATAAACAAGTACGTATTACGAAAAATCAAAAGGAATTTTCAATCTATAAATTTCGTTCCATGAGTGCAACAGCTGAAGCAAAATCAGGACCAGTCTTGGCAAAGAGCAATGATGCACGTGTGACACCAGTAGGCAAATTTATCCGTGCCGTACGTTTTGACGAATTACCTCAAATCTTTAATGTATTGAAAGGCGATATGTCGATTGTCGGACCACGTCCAGAAAGACCATTTTTCGTTGATCAGTTCAATGAAGAAAATCCTTATTATTATTTAAGACACAATGTACGTGCAGGGATTACCGGATATGCACAAGTATACGGAAAATATGTATCAGATTATAATAGTAAACTACGTTTTGATTTGTTGTATATCAAAAAGTATTCCTTACTATTAGATTTGAAGATTTTACTTCAAACAATCAAAATCTTATTTGATAAGATGTCCTCACAAGGACTAGATGAAGATGAAAATATCAGTTCATTAGCAGAAAGTGCATTTCCAAAAGAAAAAACGTATCGTTAGATTGGAAAAATTTTGAGCAAAGAAGTAGGAGAGAACATTGGAAAATAAAAATATAAGTATACTGCTTTCTTTGTATGATAAAGAAAAGCCGGAATATTTAAAGGAAGCATTAGCTAGTATCTTTGAGCAAACGGTGATGCCGGCAGAAATCGTATTGGTTTATGATGGCCCTATAAATGAGAAGCTTCAGGCAGTTGTCACTTATTTCCAGCAAAAAGTTCCTCACTTGTTTACAGTTGTAAAATTAGAAAAAAATCAAGGATTGGGGATTGCTTTAGCAACTGGATTAGAACATACTAAAAATCGCTTAGTGGCCAGAATGGATACAGATGACATCATGGAACCACACAGATTGGAAAAACAATTAGAGATCTTCCAAGAATATCCAGAAATAGCGATTGTTGGGAGTAATATTGAAGAATTTACTGGCACACTTAGCAATGTTATCGGAAGAAGGATTGTACCTGAGTATAATGATGAAATCCGTGTGTTTTCGAAAAGAAGAAACCCTTTTAATCATATGACAGTCATGTTTGATAAAAATGCTATTTTAGAAGTGGGAAACTATCGCCCATTAATTGGATTTGAAGATTATTATTTGTGGGTAAGACTATTGAAGGCGGGATATAAAGGATATAATATCCAAGAGATTCTAGTACATGCTAGAGCAGGTGCTGACATGTATGCTAGACGTGGAGGAAGTAAATATCTTTTACCAGGAATTAAAGGCCGATATCGCGTATGGAAAGATGGTCTAGGATCACTAAAAGATTTTCTGATAGTTATTTGCGGACATCTTGTAATTAGTTTATTACCGAATAAAATTAGGGGAAAAGTATATGAATCAAAACTTAGAAAAACAAACTAAACTTTCTATAATCATACCTTTTTACAATGCAAAGAATACTTTAATAAGAGCTGTAGACAGCGTCTTAACGCAAGGTTATCCCAATATTGAAATCTTGTTAATTGATGATGGATCTACAGATGGTAGTAGTGACATTGGTGACGAAATTGCCAATCTAGAGAGTAAAGTAGCATGTTATCACTTGGAAAACGCTGGTCCATCAGTTGCTAGGAACTATGGGATAAAAGAAGCAACTGGAAATTTGGTAGGATTTTTAGATAGTGACGATTATTTTTTACCTGATTGTTTTAATAATGTTTTGAAAGACTACCATAGGAATCACCCCGATATCATTGCTTTTGGATTAAGTAAAGGAAAAAATATAGAAAATGCAAATTTATTTGTTCCCGAAAAGAAGATTGGTTGTTCAAGTGAAGAAGCAATTGAGCAAATGTTTAGAAGTAAGGCAGTGGACTTTTACGTATGGAATAAATTTTTTAAAAGGGAATTATTCAATCATATAGTTTTTCCAGAAAATAAATTATATGAGGATATGGTTCCTATGTATGAAGCTTTTAGGGCGGCTGGTAAAATTGATATTTTGCCATTTTCAGGTATTTTTTATTATCAAAATAACGATAGCATCGTTTATCAGTCTTTTAATTCAAAACAGTATGATAATATTTTGCAAAGAAAAATATTAGTTGATGAAGTAAAGAAAGATTATCCTCGACTTATTAATTTGGCCAATGCTCGGTTAGTAGACGGATATCTTTCAACAGGGTTTAAAATTACTGGCAAAAATCAAAATCAGAAAGAAAAACAAAAATATTATAATCAGTCTAAAAGAGAAATAAAAAGTATATATTCAAAAATAAGAAGTAACAATGAGATATCAATTGCTAAAAAATTAGCTTTATTTTTATACTTAATTAATCCTAAAACTTATTTTATTTTATATAAAAAAGTTCTAAAAAAATAAAGTTTTTTTCGATATGTTATTTTTTATGTTTATTAACTTCGGAAGACTAAAATTGTTACTGGTAATGATACATTTGTAAAAATAAAAAAGATGATTTTTAGGAAGTGAAGAGAGTGCATAAAATTAGTGTTATAGTACCCGCATATAACGTAGAAAACTATTTAGAAAACTGCTTAGAATCTATTTCCAATCAGACACATTCAAATATTGAAATAATAGTAGTCGATGATGGTTCCCCGGATCGAAGTGGGGAAATTGCAGAAGAATATAAAAAGAAAGATATGCGATTAAAAGTGATACATCAAGTGAATGGTGGTTTAAGTGCGGCTAGGAATTCTGGTCTTGATTCTGCAACAGGAGATTTTGTGTGCTTTATTGACAGCGATGATTGGATAGAACCAGACTATCTTGAGTTACTATATTTTGGTACGCAAACTTATGGAGCAGATATCTCGGTGCTAAAAATAAAAAAGATTTCAAGTTTAGAACAACTAAAAGAACATACAATTGCTGAGAGAAAATGGGAAATATTTGATAGAGAACAAGCAATGAAAAACTTATTTATAAATAATAAAATTGGCTATTCTGCAAATAATAAATTATTCAATAGAAATTTATTTGATAATATAAGATTCCCACTGGGTAAATTAATGGAAGATAAGGCTACTACTTATTTGTTGATCGATCATTCCGAAAAAGTTGCTGTCAATTCATCTGCTAAATATCACTATTACCAAAGCCCTAAAAGTATACTGAGAGGAAGCTTCAATCCTAGAATTTTTGATTCTTTTGAAGTCCATGAAGATATACTAGTATTCATAGATAAGTTTTATCCGGAATTATCAATTAATGTTAGAACTCGCTATGTCTATGAAGCAATAAGGATGATGATGACAATGATTAAAAATAACTATACCAATAAAGAAGATTATTTACGTTCTATAAATATTTTACAACGCTTTGAAAAAGAAGTGAAAATTGATCCCGACTTTTCACCAAAATTAAAAAAATTAGTAAAGTTTTTATTAATAAATAAAAACTTGCCTTACTATATGTCAAGTAGTAAGATAGCAAGTAAATTTTTGATTAAGATAGAATCTGTGAGGTAAGAGATGAAGAATATAAAAAAATTTTTTTCAAGGAATATTTTCCCGGTTTTTATTAAAATATTACCTATTCAAAAAAATTTAATTGTATTTTCAAGTTTTGGCGGGCGTAATTATTCTGGAAATCCAAGAGTTATTTCAGAGAAAATTCATGAAAAAAAATTGAATTACAGAATTATTTGGTTAATTAAAAAAGAAGCGATTATAACTGATTTACCAGATTATATTAAAAGAATTGATTCCGATTCTTTTTTAGCTGCCTTTTATTTGTATACAGCTAAGTATTGGATAGACGATAGTCGGAAAACGATTAAGTATGCAAAAAGGAAAAAACAATTTTATTTTCAAACATGGCACGGTACGCCTTTAAAAAAAATTGAATTTGATGCAAAAGATAAGTTACCTAAACGTTACCTAAGCTATGCGAAAAAAGATAGTGAGTCAATTACATATTTATTATCTGGTAATCGCTATAGTTCTGAGAAGTATGTTTCAGCATTCAATATCGTTCCTTCTAAAATATTAGAAGTAGGAACTCCTAGAAACGATGAATTAGCCTCTAGTAAAGAGCAAGTGTTTGACTTGAAAAAGAAACAAATCAATGTCTTATTTGCTCCAACTTTTCGAAATAATATTGAGGACAACGGAATTACGCAACTAGAATGGTTAGGTGTGGATAACTTACGTGAATTTTTTAAAAAGCAACAACAAGAATTAAATTTAATGACTAAATTTCATCCTAATGTTCATAGTAAATTAGCAACTGATTCTAAAAGTATAGAATATATGAAAAAACATCAAATTACTTTAATTAATGATGGGATTCCTCTTGAAATGCTTTTTGAAGAGATAGATGTTTTAATCACAGATTATTCATCTATTTTTTTCGATTTTGCGCTAACAAAAAAACCAATTATTCTTTTTAACTATGATGAAAAAGAATACAGCTTAGAAAGAGGTTTTTATATACAGTTAAGTGAGTTACCAATTATAAGCGTACAAGATAGTTATGGCCTTGTTGATGTTTTTAAAAACCAACAAGAAAAGCTTTTGAAAAGTTCTCAAGAGTTACTTGATTATATTGGAAATTATGAAACAGGGGCAAGTACAGAAAAGGTTCTTGAGTTGTTAGAGAGGGATAAAAAGTGAAAAAAACAGTAAAAGATATATTTTATAATGCGATATATCAAGTCTTTTTGATTGTTTTGCCCTTACTTACTATACCTATACTTAGTCGTAGAATAGGTTCAACTGGTTTAGGGATTTATGGGTATGTTTTCTCAATATCACAATTTTTAATGACTGTCATTGCTGTGGGAATGAATCCTTTTCGTATTCGAAATATCGCTAAATCAAGGAAAGATAAAAAAGCACTATCTTTACAATTCTGGAATATTTACTTTCTTCAATTTTTAATAGGCTTGAGTGTTTCCTTTCTCTATATAGCCTATATTTATTTTTTTGATGTAAAGTATAAAAATTTATACTTAATTCAATTGATATTTATTGCAGGGCTAACATTAGATATTTCTTGGTTTTTTCAAGGAATTGAAGAATTTTCGAAAGTGGTTATTAGAAATACAGTTATCAAATTATCATCGGTATTGTTAATAATCCTTTTTGTTTCAACTAAAGATGATTTGTGGATTTATGTGTTCATTACTTCAATTACTAACTTTTTAGGAAGTTTAGTTTTCTGGTTGAGTATCCACGGAAAAGTAGGTAAACCACTCTTTAACTCTAATGTTTTTAAACAGTTGTGGAAACCAGCTTTTATTATTTTGACTCCTCAGTTGTTTATGCAAGTGTACACAACTTTAGACAAAACGATAGTTGGGTATTTTGTGGATCCAACAGCATTATCTTATTATGATCAGTCTCAAAAAATTGCTCGTATTATATTGGCAGTCTTAACATCAATTACTATTGTTATGTTGCCTAAAATATCTAAAGCACAGGCAGAGGGAAAATCAGAAAATATTTTAGTTTACACAAAAAAATCTTTTGATTACACGATTATTATTGCATTAATTCTTTTTAGTGTGGTGTTTATCAATACAAAAGAATTTGTTCCATGGTTTTTTGGGGAGAATTTCAAACCGATGACAATAAACATGCTTATTTCTTGTCTAATTATAGTTGTTAGTCCAATTGGTGGAGTTTTTGCTAACCAATTTGCAATTGCTATAGAAAAAGATAAGGAGTATGCTTATCCAATGATCATTGGTGCGATTGTAAGTATTATTGGAAATGTAGCTTTTGTGCCTACTTATGGCGCTGTAGCGGCTACAATCGTACTCGTGGTAGTAGAATTATTAGTCTTTTTCTTTAGAGTATTTTTTGTACGAAAAGAAATAAAAATATCCTATTTCTTTGGGAAGAACGTTATCTTATTTTTTATAGTCAATCTTACTTTGACTACTTCGGCCTATTACTTTCTTCCACAATTATTCTCTTCTTCATTTTTAGATATGGCAATTAAATCAATAATGATTTTCATTATTTATCTTCCGTTTGTTTATTTTCTTTTTCCAGATATACGAAATGAAGTAAGAAAGATTATTCGAAAATAAAATAATGTTGTAAAAAAGTAGTTCTTTGTCAAATCGGGCTGATAAGGTCATTTATGATCAACAAAGTTAGTAAGATTTACTAGCTTTTAATGCATAGCTTATTAACCCGTTGATTAGAAAAATCCACAAGCGCATATTGGTAAAACTGCAAAATCCATAAGCAAATCGTTTCAATGTTTTGATATGTGTGCGAAGATTCTCTAATTTTGTATTAAAATACTTTTTCGAAAATGCTAGTTAAAAGCCTTTTTCAGATATGAAAAAGGCTTTTTAAGATAGTGAAGTATCGAGGGAACTTCTTTGGTCATTTCTCGAAGTAGCTAGCTGTTTCTTGTGATAATTGCTAAGCAGCTTTTGATAATACTGCTAAGCCATTTTAAGTTCATAAGAGATTGAGGGTAGACAATCAACTACTTCACTTTCTGTTAAATAGCGCCATTAAAAATTCTGCCATTTCTTGAATGTTGTATAATCCAACTCGTCATCTGATTATAGAAGTAATTTATACAAAGGTTTCAATTGTCGATAGCACTTAGCTTGTGAAGTGTCTTTTTGATTCAACTGCTTCATCACACGTTTTCGAACACGATCGAAAAACTTGTTCAAGTGTTGCCCAATGTGAAAGCAATCAATGATGATTTGTGCATTTGGGAAGGGTTCTTTGACTAATGAAAAATAAGGGGCATTCATATCTGTGACAATGTATCGAACCCCCATATGAGCTTTTCTTGTAAAACGCATGAAATAAGCAATCAAATCTTTTTTTTTCTCCGGCTGGACAAAATGTCAAAGAGCTTCCCTGTCTCTCAATTCATACAAGAAAAGGAGAACTTCCCATGGAAAATTGAAAGAGAGCGAAACTCGTCGAATAGTAAACAATGAGGTAAATAGTCTAGCTTCTGTCGCAGCGTTGCCGATAGAGCAGATAATGTCCGTTGAACTGTCGTTACTGAAAATCACAACGTTTCGCAATTGTCTTTAATGCTTGACGATCGGTCAACTCTTCTAATATCGTGTAATGAACTTGTTTCGAAATAAAACATGAAGGAGCGACAAGATACGTATGAGCAGTAAAATATTTCCCGCATGATTGGCAGTGGTAATGTTGTTTTCTAAGACGCAAATAGGTTTGTTTATTCCCACTGCGATTTAAGATAATCATTGAAATCTTCTTGCCGTTTTTCTCGATCTGCTTTGCAGATTCTTTACAAAATAGACAATGTCTAAAAGTGCGAACTAATGGACCTTCGATTACGATGGCTTTCTTGTCCTTATAAAAAGTTTCATGAAAAGAATTAATTTCAATATTTTTATCTTTAATAGTGAAGAGCTCTTTGATAGAATGAGAAATGGATATCAAAAACTTCCTTTCAGATTGATGTTTTAGACGACTCTATTCTATCGGAATTTTTTTATGTCTGTTTTTTTTTACAAAAAATCTAGGACCGACAGAAAATTCTATCAGTCCTAGAAATTATAGAGCCATTTTTTTACGTCTTATCCAGATATATTGTTCTTTTATTGTTTAAAAAATATTATTTATCACTATTTAAAGAATTAAGTTCGTTCTTTATTTGAGTTGTAGAGATCTCAGGTGTTCTTGGTAAATAAATCACTTGTGCATCTGTTAGTTGTTCAAGTTCATCAAAATGTCCAGCCCAATCATCGCCCATCACGAAATAATCTGCATGGTATTCTTTTATATCTTTTACTTTTTGTTCCCAATTTTCTTCAGGAATAACTAAATCAACGTAGCGAATAGCTTCAAGTAACTGTTTTCTTTTTTCATAACTAAAATAACATTTTTTTTTGTTTCGCATTCCAATTGAATTCATCTGTAGAAAGGGCAACAATAAGATAGTCTCCGTATTGTTTTGCTCGTTTCAGTAAATTGATATGCCCGTAATGAAGCAAATCAAAGGTACCGTAAGTAATTACTCTTTTCATCTTTCACCTCTCGAAATTCATTAATATACATTGTTAGTTTAGCATTTTTTTGTTAGAATTGAAAGGACAGTTTATCCTAAAAAGGATAAGAAATATTTATGAGAAATAGGTGGATGGAGGAAAAATGTTGAATGAAAGATTTTTAAAATATGTGAAAGGTTGGTATTTTATTTATTTTGGTTTTATTTTAATGTTACGAGCAATAGGCCCGTATTTACTATTACCTACTAGATATGATACTTTACTTTTTTGGCCTGCTGGAATAGCGGGAGTTGTCTTGATCATTATAGATGCAATTATTGCATTTAGAGAAAAAAATCTAAAAAAATATGATTGGCTATTAATTGCTTTTATTGGCGCGATGCTAGTAAGCAGTTTAATGAATTTAAAATATGGATATAGCGAAAATATTAAGTTAATCATGTGGCAATTAATCTTTTTCTTTATGATTTATCAGTTTGGCAAAGACTATAGTAGTAACTTTTTTTTCAAAGTATTTACCTGGATACTTTCATTGGTATGGTTTTTAGCTAATTTAGTATCATTATACTGGTTTGTCATTCAATATGGCATAAAAATTCCAATAAAATATAAGTATTACCCAGTTCGTTTAGGGTGGTTAGGCAACCGTTTATTTGGTGTATATACAGATCCAAATTTTGGTGCGGTTATATCATTAATCGTCATCATTATTGCTATATATTATTTGGTCACTTACAAGCATTTAAATCTTCTATTTAAAATATTTTTTGTAATTAATATTTTTATTCAATTCTCGTTTATTGCTTTATCGGGTTCACGCACCACATTAGTTTGTTTATTAATAACAACTTTTGTTTTTAGTTTCTTTACAAGTTATAGTAGTCGTTTTCTTAAAACTAATACTTTAAAAAGATGGCTAACTGCATTAGTAGTAGGATTGCTAAGTATAATTGCGATGTATTATGTAACAGATATAACTGCTCATGCATGGGCACATGTTCCGCATATTACAGAAGTAAAAAAAGATACATCTGATTCATCAGGAACAACTAGCAGCAATAAAGTTGATTTAAAACGCCCTGACACTGATAGCGGGGATGTTTCTAATTTAAGGTTTGAACTTTGGAAAAGTGCAATTGAAATATTCAAGAGTAAGCCGATATCCGGAGGTTCTCCAGGCTACTATATTGAATATGCACATGATAAACTACCATATACATTAATGGGAAAAGATACTTTAACTGCTCATAATTTTATTTTCTTAGTGATGGCTGCTACAGGAGGATTAGGTCTATTGACATTGTTAACCTTCTTATTTATCCAATGCTTTAAAGCCTTGCGTTATTGTTTCACACAACCAAATCTAGTAAAAGATAAGCACTTTTTTGCTATTTTAATGATTCTTACAATAGCAGTTTCGGCATTATTTATCACAGAACTCATTTTGGTTAGTACGATAGGTTCATTTATTTTTTGGGGATATCTGGGTTCTATCCAAAAAACTATATCTAAAGAAGAAGGAGTAACTAATTGAAACTATTTTTAGGTATATGAAAGTAGAAAAGAAAACTAGTTATCCCAACTTCAACAAATTTTATAGTTTTTACAATATAAAAATGGTAAACTAATATTATTTGATACGAAAATGTGCAATTGGAGTGAATTTGATGGACACTATATTGATTACTGGCGGAGCTGGTTTTATCGGTTCAACGCTAGCGAATTATTTGGGAAAAGAAAACAAAATCGTAGTAGTCGACGATTTATCAATGGGAAAAAAAGAAAACTTGGATATGGAGAAACAAGTGACTTTCATTGAGGGGGATGTATCAGATCCTCAATTGATGGAAAGAATCATGAAAGAATATCAGTTTGCCTATATTTTTCATCTAGCTGCTGTAGCTAGTGTGGCAGATTCTGTGGAACGGCCTTTAGAAACACATCGTGTAAATTTTGACAGTGCGCTTTTATTGCTTGAATTAGCACGAAAATATCAATCTGATTTAAAACGATTAGTATTTAGTTCCTCAGCTGCAGTTTATGGTGATGAACCAACATTGCCAAAAAAAGAAGAATCAGTCATCCGTCCATTAACACCATATGCCATCGATAAGTTTGCAGCAGAACAATATGTTTTGGATTACTGTCATTTATATGATGTTCCGACTAGTGCTGTCCGATTTTTTAACGTTTATGGCCCAAATCAAAATCCGAACTCTCCATATAGCGGAGTCATTTCGATTCTAGTGGATCGTTACAAAAAACAATTGGCAGGAGAAAAAGCGGAATTTACTTTATTTGGCGATGGGAGTCAGTCTAGAGACTTTGTTTATATAGAAGATGTTATACAAGCACTTTTACTTGTTGCCAAGGAAGAAAAAGCTTTAGGACAGCAATTCAATGTCGGTACAGGAAAAAGCACTACGCTACTTGAATTGATACATTCAATTGATCAAATCTTAGGAACAGAGCTAGCGCTTAAATATGAAGCGGAGCGTTCAGGGGATATTCGTGATTCCTTAGCGGATATTTCAAAAATTCGTTCTTTAGGCTATAAGCCTAAATTTGATATATTGAGCGGAATGGAACGGTATTTAAAGTCAGAAATCAACTAAAACAAAAACCAGCAAGATGCTGGTTTTTTTGTTTCGACTTAGCTTTTTAAATTAACACCTTCCATCAGTTCATAAATCTGATTTCTTAAATCAGTGGCCAGCAATTTGATGTTTTTATCTGATTGGATATTACTTTCCATAACGATGGCATCTTTAGTGTCTTTTTTCATCGCCACTACTGCATGGAATCGATTGATATTCCCCTGAGCAAGGATATAATCGTTTCCACTGTAAACACCGCCGCTGTAAGGATGTTTATCACCATTATTTTGCCACAATGAAAAAAGTAGTTCTTTTGGTATGATACCGCCAGAAAGAACACTGGTAAAGAATTTGTTCAAGTCATAAACAGACATACTTATGTTTCCTGTACCTAATTCATTTCGGATGTCGGTTTCAGGCTCGATCAATGCTTTTGAATAATCGTCAGTTGCAGACATCTGGTAAGATACAGCATGTTGAGGCGAATTTTTTACATTGTCATAAAAATCTGTATGTTCTAGATGGAGTGGACGAATGATTTCTTTTTTTAGAAGAGTTTCATAAGGCTGATTCGTTAGTTTGATCAATATCCCTGTAAGCAATGTATAATTCAATGGTTCATAATGATACGTATCATAATCAGTAAGTTTCAAATGATGAAGGGCGAACTGAATGATTTCACTATCCGACATAGGTTTGTCGGGAGAAGCAGTTCGATGAAGACCAGAGCGCATATAAATCATATTTTTGATTGTGATTTGCTGACTTCCAGGAATCTGAGGATAAAATTCTGCTAACTTTGTGTCAAAAGTTAACTTACCAGCTTGGATTTGTTTTAGTATCAGTAAAGCAGTCATTGCTTTTTGAATCGAACCGATTTGATAGTAAATAGAAGGTGAATTCGATTCTTTTACGCGCAGATTTGCGTATCCATATCCTTTTTCTAATAGTACGCGATTATTTTTGCGAACATAAATCGAACCGATATAATCTGATTTTTGTAGTAATTGATCAATTTTGCTAGCAAGCCTCTGCTCATCGGGCGTTAAATTGGAAGTAAGTTGTGCTGGCTCCGTTTTATAAGTTTGGGACTGAGGTGTTTTTGTTAATTGACCTCCTATAATGATGCCTGTTGAAAAGAAGCTGACAGACAATAATAAAATTACAAGAAAAGAAATAGAAATTTTTTGTTTTTTTCGATGTTTTCCTTTTGACATGTTAATTCCTTTCTATCCATTTTTAACTATTTTTCATTGTAATCCTCAAAAAGAGTATTTGCCACTTACAATTTTGACATAATATTTGGTAAAATAATTCACGGCAGTAGAAATTTCATGTATAATAAACAGAGTTACGAAGATGATAGTAAGGAGGAGTTGTTTTGTCAGGAAACAAACAACACCCAAGTAAAGATAAAAAAGAAGCCAGTAAGGCAGCTACAGCAGATATAATCGACAAGCGGAGAAATCTGCGTAAAAAAGAAGATAAGATTGTGAGGAAGATCATTTTAGTGATTGCTCTTACATTATTAATTATTGGCGGATTTCTTGGATTTACTGTGTATCGTTATGTAGATAGCGGGTTGAAGCCTTTAGATAAATCAGATGACCAATTAGTCCAAGTGGAGATCCCGAGTGGCTCTTCTAACAAGCAGATTGGTGAGATTTTGGAGAAGGACAATATTATTAAAAGCGGGATTGTTTTCAATTATTATACAAAATTTAAAAATTTAACTGGCTTTCAAGCTGGCTATTATCAGTTAGCGCCTAATATGACTCTTGACGAGATTGGCAAACAGCTGCAAGAAGGCGGCACTTCTGAGCCAACAAAAGTTGCAGATGGGAAAATTGCCATTCCAGAAGGGTACGATATCGATCAGATTGCTGAACGGGTAGCGAAGGTAACTGGTAAAGACAAGAAAGAATTTTTAGATTTAGTGAATGATGAGACTTTCTTTAACGAGTTGCACCAAAAATTCCCAGAACTGTTGGAAAGTGCATCTAAAGCTGAGAACACAAAATACCGTTTGGAAGGTTACTTATTCCCAGCCACATATGATTATTACACGAGTACTTCGCTTAAGGATCTAGTGATTGAAATGGTGAACAAGACGAATACGGTCATGCAAAACTATTATTCAGCTATCAAGCAGAAAAATTTGACTGTACAAGAAGTTTTAACTCTAGCTTCTCTAGTTGAAAAAGAAGGCGTAAAAGAAAATGATCGTAAAAACATTGCACAAGTCTTCTTTAACCGAATCAAAGCAAATATGCCACTTCAGTCAGATCTCTCTGTTTTATACGCATTAGGTGAACACAAAGAATTAGTGACGTATGAAGATACAGCTGTAGATTCACCATATAATTTGTATACCAATACCGGCTATGGACCTGGACCTTTTGACAATCCAAGCGAAGAGGCAATCAAGGCAGTATTAGAACCAGCAGAAAATGACTATTATTATTTCGTAGCAGATACGAGCACTGGAAATGTTTATTTCGCTAAAACTTATGAAGAACATATGGAATTAGTGGAAAAATATGTAAATAATTCTTAGAAAACAGGCTCTAGACATTGATCATTTTTAGAAAAACATTTACATTTGAAGAAAAGCGTGGTAATCTTTTTTGGACTATATTCCTCAAAAGATTACCTTTTGCGGTATTTTATCGAAAAAAGGAGACGTTACACATGGTAGAGAAAGTTTATCCAATGACTCTAGAAGGTAAAGAAAAATTAGAAAAAGAATTAGAAGAACTAAAAACAGTCAAACGCGGGGAAATCATTGAACGAATCAAAATTGCCCGCGGTTTCGGAGATCTTTCCGAAAACTCTGAATATGAATCAGCGAAAGATGAACAAGCATTTGTTGAAGGAAGAATCACAACAATTGAAAATATGATTCGTTTTGCTCAAATCATCGATAACGACGGTGTAGATGCAGATGAGGTATCAATTGGTAAAACAGTTACATTCATCGAACTACCAGATGGAGAAGAAGAAGAGTACACGATTGTCGGAAGTGCTGAAGCAGATCCGTTTTCTGGCAAAATTTCCAATGATTCTCCTATTGCGCAAGCATTGATTGGCAAACGTAAAAATGATGAAGTAACTATTGCTACTCCAGGTGGCGATATGTTAGTTAAAATCGTCAAAGTAGAACAAGCGTAGTCTGACTGAAAGATCTAGAGAGTTCATCTTACTGATGATACACTCTAGATCTTTTTCTCTTTGTGTATTTTAGATTTCAACAAACGATCTTACATCTAAAGTCCTATAGCCAACAGTTAAAAAAATAGGTATGATGAAATGAGAATGTGTCAGGAGGGAGAAAGAGCGATGAATAGTTCTTGGCGTTTTTTTGTGGTAGTTGAAGCACTACTGCTGTTATTTGCTGTTTGGCAAATCGTAAACAATACTGGACTTTTGCTTTTAGTGATATTCGGTATTTTCAATATATATCTAGCTATGCGCAAACATCCTCGTACTAAATTTCAAAATTTTCAATTGATATTAGGAAGTTTGGTCATTTTTTTTAGCTTAGTCAACAGTCCTGCTTTATGGATGATGGCTGTATTTGCCGTTTTATTTATTGGACTAAAAGGTGTAGAGATTTCAGGGATAGATTTAACCAAAAATGCTTTTTGGCGAAAGAAACAGATCATGATGGTCCAAACAGAGCAATTAAAAACACATAATAATGAGCGGAAAAGACAGCAATTATTCGGTAACCAACGTATTGGAAACGACGTCTATGAATGGGACGATATCAACATCGCCGTCATTTCTGGTGATACTATCATAGATTTGGGCAATACGCTTTTGCCAAAAGATGATAATATTGTGATTGTAAGAAAAGGGATAGGCAGAACACGAATCTTAGTACCTTTGGGCGTAGCCATCCGATTAGAGCATGCGACATTAGTAGGAAATGTCTTGTTTGAAGAAGAGCAATTTTCTTTGAAAAATGAACAAATCAAAATCTACAGCAGTGATTATGATGAAAATCCTCGTAGACTGAAGATTATTACTAATACCTTGATTGGAGATATCGAGGTGATACGAATATGATGGGAAAAATATCCAGAGCGATGCTAGCTGTTTATTCGGGGATTGCGGCTTTCCTTATTATTCTATTTTCACTTTTTACTTATTTTTATGCCAGTAATCAAAGTCATTGGTGGGGAGAATTACTGCGTGCACGTTTATTATATGTTCCGCTTATCTTCCATTTGTTAGCTATTTCCTTAGGTGTAGGATTAATCGTCTTTCTATTATTATCACTTATTCAAAAGACAAAATACGGGAAAATCGAAGAAAAGCTGCGTGCACTCTCTTCTGGCAATTATGAATCCAAATTGTTGCTTCTTCCGATCCCAAGTGCATCGGACGATTTATACATCAAAGATATTGATAAGGAAATCACTAAAATAAAAGAAAAAATGATTGAAGTATCTAGTGAATTACAAATTGTAACGAGCCGTCCCCAATATGTAGATGGACAAACCAAAGAAGAAATTTTAGAATTAGAAAGACATCGATTAGCCCGTGAGCTGCATGATTCAGTTTCGCAACAATTATTTGCAGCAATGATGATGATGTCGGCATTAACGGAGCAAGCAGAAAAAAGCGAGACACCAGAAATGTTCCGCAAGCAGTTGAAAATGGTAGCAGAGATCATCAACGCTTCCCAGTCTGAGATGCGTGCGCTGCTTCTTCATCTGCGTCCAGTCAATTTAGAAGAGAAAAGTTTAAAGCAAGGTATCGAGCAGTTATTGAAGGAATTGCAAAATAAAATCCAGATTTCGCTGAAATGGGATGTAGAAGATGTAAAACTATCTAGTTCCATTGAGGATCACTTGTTCCGAATCGTTCAAGAATTGTTATCAAATACATTAAGACATGCCAAAGCCAATGAATTAGAGGTATATTTGCATAAAATAGACAATAATCTTTTATTGCGTATTATTGACGACGGAACAGGGTTTAATATGAATGAAACGAAAACGGGAAGTTATGGATTGAACAATATCAAAGAACGAGTAGCTGGTATTGGTGGAACAGTAAAAATCATTAGTTTTAAAGGGCAAGGTACAAGTGTAGAAATCAAGGTCCCTTTGATGAAGGAGGCATAGATAAGGATGATAAAAGTTTTATTAATAGATGACCATGAAATGGTGCGCTTAGGCGTCTCTTCTTATTTATCTATTCAAGAAGACATTGAAGTAATTGGAGAAGCTGAAAATGGACGACAAGGCTATGAGAAGGCGATGACACTTCGACCGGACGTCATTTTAATGGACTTAGTCATGGAAGAAATGGATGGTATCGAATCAACAAAAGCAATCTTAAAAGATTGGCCAGAAGCTAAAATCATTATCGTAACCAGTTTTATTGATGACGAAAAAGTTTATCCTGCCATTGAAGCAGGTGCAGCAGGGTATTTGTTGAAGACTTCTACCGCACATGAAATTGCTGATGCTATAAGGGCAACGCAACGCGGCGAGCGAGTATTAGAACCAGAAGTGACAACAAAAATGATGGAAAAAATGAGTCGGCGAAATGAGCCTGTATTACATGAAGAACTAACGAATCGTGAAAATGAAATTTTAATGCTGATTTCTGAAGGGAAAAGTAATCAGGAAATAGCGGACGAATTGTTCATTACACTGAAAACAGTAAAAACACATGTTTCCAATATATTGGCTAAGCTAGAAGTGGAAGACCGTACACAAGCCGCTATCTATGCATTCAAACATGGTTTGGTGAAATAATGATTTTTTGAGGGAAAGATTTAGCTAATCTACCCTCTTTTTTTACATAAAATAAAGGATTCATCCTGTTTTTAATCTCTTTTTCTGTTCACCAACTGTTCATTTTTCTTTTTTTATAGTTTAATAGTAATAGGAGAAATTTTTATCCGAAAAGCGAAAGAACATGGGAGGAAATTATGAAGAAAAAGTGGATAGGACTATTCTTAAGCCTGTTGTTATTGACAGGATCAATTGCGCCAAATGCTTATGCTGTTACTCAAAGCAGCACTTCTGATGAGCTAAAAATGGAACATACAACAGAGACTTCCACACAACCAATGAGTGAGTCGACGCCCCATGAAAGCACAAACGACTCCTTGCCACAGGACTCAGCTAAGGAAGAAGACTCGGGAGAATATTCAGAAAATAATGAAATAACAGAAAAAATAGAAATCAATAAAAGTAATTTTCCTGATAATCATTTTCGAAATTGGTTGTTGGAAATGGTTGATACAGATAAAGATGGTTACTTATCAAATGAATTATTGGAAGTAACACAGTTAAACTTGGAAGGGTTACAGATACAGACACTAGAGGGAGTCAATTTCTTTAAAAATTTAACGAAGATCGAAGTACAAAACAATGAGCTGAAAGAATTAGATGTACACGAATTAAAGAAATTAGCGTATTTAGATGTTTCATCTAACCAACTTTCAAAAATTGATCTTTCCCAAAATAGCGAATTAACGTATTTTAAGGGAGAAAATCAAACGGTTACAAGTATTGCAAACAAAATGGATAATAAATGGGAAATAAATGATGAGACGCTGAAACCAGAGAAAGAACAAACGACTTTAGAAACAGAAAAATGGCAGTATGATGGGAGTCACTTTTATTCAAGCGAACAGACTCCATTAAGCTATATCTATGAAGTAGATTTTTCAGACGACGCAGTATTAGAAGAGGCAGCAGAAAAAACATTGACAGTAAAAGTGATGGTCGAATATATGGAACCAGAACAAAAAGAGGCTGATTCTATCGTACCTGATTCATCATCTATAGTATTGAAGAAAGGAGAAACAAAACAACTTGAGTACACGAGTGTCCCCGATGGAAGTATCATATCGGATCCGTTATGGGAATCTTCTGACCCATCAGTAATAGAAGTAGATGAGAACGGTAAAGTAACAGCAAAAGAAGCTGGGAAGCTAAGGTAGAGTTGAAGAACGCTGAAAAAGTCCTCGGTGAATTCACGGTCATTGTAGAAGCTGAAAAAAATGAATCTCAGACAAAAGAAACAGCACAAACTTCTGACGAAACCACAGGTCGTTCACCAATTTATAGACGAAGTGCGTTAGCTGCGACTCCTACGATCACCTATCAAACACATGTACAAGATATTGGTTGGCAAACACCAACTGCTAATGGAGAAGTTGCTGGAACAACTGGACAGAAAAAAAGGATAGAGGCTATTAGAATTCAAGTGAACAACAGTTCATTAAATGGTGACATTGAATATAGCAGTCATATTCAAGGACAAGGATGGCAATCATATATTAGAAATGGTGGTAACTCTGGTACAACGGGAAATTCACTTCGTATGGAAGCTATACGTATTCGTTTAACAGGTCAGTTAAGTCAATATTATGATGTTTATTATCGTGTTCATTCAGCAAATTTTGGCTGGTTAGGATGGACAAAAAATGGTGGTGAGGCAGGTAGTACTGATTTTTCTTATGCCATGGAAGCAATTCAAATACAATTAATGGGTAAAAATATGGATGGTCCAGTAATTAGCACAGCTTATTATGATAAAAATACCTTAGATTTGCCAAATGTAAATTATCAAACACATAGTCAATCCATTGGATGGCAGTCCTATCAAACAAATGGTGCAACAGCAGGTACTGTTGGCCAAGGTTTAAGAATAGAAGCAATAAGAATAAGCATCTCTGGTAATAAGATACCTGGTTCTATTGAGTATAATAGTCATATTCAAAGTGTTGGATGGCAGGGGTATGTTAAGAGCGGTGAAATATCAGGAACTACTAATCAGAAGCTAAGAACAGAGGTTATACGTATTCGCTTAACAGGAGAACTAAGTAGGTTTTATGATATTTATTATCGCGTTCATTCTGCTTATTTTGGTTGGTTAGGGTGGACCAAAAATGGCGAAGAGGCAGGTAGTTCAGGATTTGGTTTTGCGATGGAAGCAATGCAAGTTAAGTTAGTACCTAAAGGACAAACAGCTCCTCCAATTGGTATTGCCTATTATGATCAAGGAAAAATTACAATTCCGACTTTAAATTATCAAACACACAATCAATCAATTGGCTGGCAAAATAGCCAAACGAATGGATTAACCGCAGGTACAGTTGGCAAAGGACTTAGAATGGAAGCAATTCGTTTAAATATTTCGAATACATCATTTTCAGGAAATATAGAATATAGTAGCCATGTTCGTTCAATTGGCTGGCAAAATTACGTTAGTAACAACAATATTTCGGGAACAACAAATCAAAAATTGAGAATGGAAGCAATCCGTATTCGCTTAACTGGTCAATTAAATCATATTTATGATATTTATTATCGTGTTCACTCGGCAAGTCTTGGCTGGTTAGATTGGGCAAAAAATGATCAATATGCTGGAACAACTGGCTTAAGTTTACAAATGGAAGCAATCCAAGTCGTAATTGTCAAAAAAGGTGCAGCAGCCCCTGGACCAACGACGAATCCTTATCAGACATCTATTAATCATCTATTTGTGATGGGACATGGAGTCAATGATCCTGGAGCTTCTTATAATGGTGTCAATGAGCGTGATTTTACTAGAGGAGAATTGATGCCTCATTTACAAAGATGGGCTGCTCGTTTAACGAGGAATCGGATCACTTTTTATAATACAGTTGCAGATATGTATCAAGATTCTCAACGTATGCAAGGTGCATATACGATTAGCAGTTCATTTTCTTCTGTATCAGAATTTCATTTAGACAGTGGCGTCATTGGGGTTAGCACGGGCGGTCATGTAATCGCTCATCGTAATGGGAACTCATTGACTGCACAAAATTATGCAATCGCCAATGTCATACGAAATTATGTAGGTCTTTGGGGATCGGTACAAAACACAGGAGGGATCAATCTGCGAGCCGACTTACTAAACATGAATGTATTGCAATCAAGAGGGATACCTTACCGTTTAGCTGAGTCAGGCTTCATAACGAATACAAATGATGTAGCAAATATCCGAAATAATATCGACATGATTGCCAAAGGAATTGTAGAGAGTGTGACTGGCGAAAAATTATAGTGAAACAAACTATACAAGAAAGATAGTGGGGAAAGTTTGGGACTGTGACAAAAGTCGTGTCGCAGTCCCTTTTTCCGAATAAACGGTATTCAAGAGACTGCTATCGGTAATAAGGCGCGATTTTGTCGTCGCTCAAGGTTGAACGTCTCTTTTACAACCTCTTTTTCCGCAAAAGAATGCTTGCTTTTGTTTTTGTAAAGGCTTTGTTATACTGAGAAAAGAAGATACTAAAGGAGGAAAACGGTGAAACAAAATTTTGCAATTGTAGGTCTTGGACGATTTGGCGGAAGTATCTGCCGAACACTGATCGAAGCTGGTCAAGAAGTACTGGCTATTGATAGTAATGAAGATCGGGTCAATGAATATATGAATATAGCCACTCATGCTGTTGTGGCAAATGCACAGGATGAAATGACACTTCGATCATTAGGCATAAGAAATTTCGATCATGTAATTGTCGCTATTGGAGAAGATATTCAAGCCAGTATCTTAGTTACTCTGATGGTAAAGGAAATGGGCGTACCAAATATTTTAGCAAAAGCCCAAAATGAGTATCATGCCAGAGTACTTGAAAAGATCGGAGCTGATCGCGTCGTCCATCCCGAGCGAGACATGGGAATACGGATTGCGCATAATTTAGTATCAAAGAATATTTTAGATTACCTAGAGTTATCAGATAAATATTCTTTAGCAGAAATCCGAGTATCCAATCCTAGATTTTTCAATAAAACATTATCTGAATTAAATTTTAGACAACGTTTTGACTTAACAGTAGTTGCAATTCGCAGAGTAGATCAAACGGTGATCGCTTCACCTGCAGCAGATGAATACGTTCGTGAAAACGATAATCTGCTAGTGATTGGTGAGACAGGCGATGTGGATATTTTAGACGATAAGATGAATCAATAGAAAGCAGGTTGTTAGGATGGAATTAACAGTAACGCCAAAAGCACAAAAATGGTTTGAATCAGAAATCGATCTGCCAGAAACTTACGGAATACGTTTTTTTGGAAAAGTCTACGGCAAAACAGAAGTTCATGATGGTTTTTCGATTGGGATGTCAGTGGAACAGCCTGAACATCCTGTCAAGAAAGTGGAAATAGATGGGACACTGTTTTTTATTGAGGATGCAGATGAATGGTTTTTTAAAGGATATGATTTACTTGTAGATTATGATCCAAAACTAGAAGAACCAACCTATCACTTTAAAAAACAATAGAAGCAAGAGGGTGTGACAAGTTGTCACACCCTCTTGCTTAAAATAGGCTGATTCAGCTATCAATATCCTGCAGACAATTTGACTTGATTGGTTTGAAGGTCATGAGTAGCAAGGTAGCTTTTTAGATTAGTTAAAAAAATAGACATTAATTTCTTTTGAAAATCAGGTGTCAAACCTGCAATATGGGACGTGATCAGTACATTGTCCATTTTCCAAAGAGGATGATTTTGTGGTAGAGGCTCCTCCTCAAAAACGTCTAATGCTGCAAAGGAAAGTTGCTGCTTGTTTAATGCTTGTATCAAATCTTGCGTTTTAACAGAAGCGCCACGACCGACATTGATAAATACAGCTTTTGAATCAAAGTGTTCAAATATGTGTTGATCAAAGAGTCCAGTTGTTTCCTCCGTTAGAGGTAAGATATTGACGACGAAATCTACTTCAGGAAGAACTTCCTGAAGTTGCTTTAAAGAAAAAGTTTTTTCCATTCCTTCTGCTGGATGACCGGATGTATTGATTCCATAGCAAATCATATCCAATGCTTTGACTTTCTTTGCAATCATTTTTCCAATATGGCCAGTTCCAATGATTAATATTTTTTTCCCTTGGATAGGTTGGTAATGGATTGAGGAACCTAACCATTTCATTTCACTCTGTGCCCTTTGTGCTTGGAAAAGACCGCGAGAATAACCTAGAATGATTCCTAATACGTGCTCGGTGATCGATTCACTGTGGATACCACTTCCATTTGAAAGTAAGATATGTTTTTTTGAAAATGCTTCAAGTGGGAGTTGATCAACTCCCGCTGAGATAGACTGTACCCATTTCAAGTTAGAAGAGGCTAATAGTTTTTCTTGATAGTTTGAGTTCCAACCCAAACTGATTTCTACATTTGGTAGATCTTCTGGTTGTAATTCTGTCTTGAAGACATAACCAGGCGCTATAGTATGGATTTCTTCGATAAATTCGTCACGAAATGGACGATCTGCGTAAATGATTCTTTCTGACATAGTTAATTACCCGCCTTTCTTTACTTTAAGTGTAGCGCATATAAGAAGAACTTTGAAGTGCCATGCTTTTTTAGAAATTAATATTGTATAAATAAAAAAGAGTTGTGACAAAAGATGTGTCACAACTCTTTTTCCGAATAAACGGTGTTCCAGAAGTAGCTTCTGCCACAACCTCTAAAAGAGTTTATTGAAGTTGAAATAATAAGTTGTCTGTATTTCTAACTGATCGATATTTTTGACCATCCTTTGACAGCTTGAGCAAAAATAAAGATACCTGCAAAAGCAATAAATGCACTAGTGTCAAAAGAAGGGAGAAAGATCATCAAGAGTGTTGCAATGATAGTCGGTAACGAGATTGAATAAATCAATGTCTTCAAGCAATCAAGGAAAGTAGCTTTTGTTAGTCGAAAGCGTGCATAGAGAAAAGCAGCGACATTGGCAAATAGTAAAGTGATCAGCAGATTCAAGAAACTAGGATAAATCGAAAATAGAAAGGTCAGGGCTTTTACCCAAATCGGTATAGATGCTTCACTTAAGAAGGATCGAAGCTGCTTACCTGTTAAATTTTTTAAAGATTCATTGGTGTAGGGAAGTTCTAACTGATTATTATTCAATAAAGCAGAGGTAGTGACTGTATTGGGAAGAGCAATGATAAGTTTGTCTTTTAACATCCCGACACTAACGAAATTTCCCATCAAATCAGTAGAGATGTCTTGTTCTGTACGTTTTCCCTCTGGATCAAATGTAAAGATAATGGAGTTTGTTTGGTAAATGAAACCTTCTTTTTCTTTTGTTTGAAGCTGTCCGCTTTGGACTGTAAAATCAGGAATGCGGGTAGCAATCTTTTGTCCATCCAATTGAATGTTATTTAAGACTTGAAAAACTTGGAAAGAGATTGGCAGAGCCATAATTACACTCAAAACCAGAAGATAGACAATAGCTTTCCAAAATGGAACGTTTCTCGCCTCCTTAAGGTCTTTGAATCGTATAAAGGAACTGATAATTAATTGTTTTGTTGTCATAAGTACTCCTCATCTAGTAGTGTCATCACTTGCAATTCTAGCGAAGTATCAAGTGAAATACAAGTGCTTTAAGGAAACATCTGAATGATTGGTGAAATATCAAAAAAATGTTATTCTTGATTTAAGATTAACCAATACAAATAAAATGGAGGAACGAATCGTGCATACACAGCCACAGAGATCATCAAAAAAGCTATTTGGGGTAGTGGTGCTGAATGCGGTGATCACTTTATCAGAATTTATTGGAGGGATTGCGTCGGGAAGTTTATCTCTTGTTTCAGATGCTTTTCATAACCTTAGTGATACATTAGCAATCATTTTTTCTTATGGAGCACAAAAAATGGCCCAAAAAGAAGCAAATGAAAAGCATACGTATGGCTACCAACGTTTAGAAATATTGAGTGCGTTCATCAACTCATTCATACTGATCATATTATCCTTGTTTTTAGCTGCTGAAGCATTCAAACGGTTCAATTCCCCTGAAAAGATAAATAGTCATTTGATGCTGATAGTAGCAGTTATCGGATTGCTCGCGAATTTGTTTTCGACGTTATTGTTGAGACAAGAAGCAGACGAAAGTTTGAATATAAAATCTAGTTATCTGCATTTGTTAAGCGATACACTGTCCTCGATAAGTGTGATTATCGGAGCAGTTTTGATTCGATTTTTCGGTATCTATTGGATTGATCCAGTTATTACATTGATCATTTCGATATATATATTGTTAGAAGCAATAATAGTGATTAAAAAAGCTGCGGCTATTTTGATACAAAGTGCACCTACAATCGACTATGAAAAAATGGAGCAAGAAATCAAAGCAATCGAAGGGGTAAAAGATGTTCATCATGTCCATATTTGGCAGTATAGCGAAAAGATTATTATTTTCGACGGACATATTGATTTTGAAGATCAGCTGCTAAGCGAGATTGAAAAGGCTTATCCGCGTATAACTTCTTTATTAAAATTAAAGTATGGGATTACACATGTAACGATCCAAGCAGAGACACATGTAAAAGACCAAAAAAATTAATTTTTTTAAATAAAGATGAAAGTTACTGAAAAATAGAGTATGATAAATAAGAATTTCTAATAAGGTAGGTTGGCTCATGAAGCAGTATCGACAAATAAAAGGATATTTAGAAGCAAAGGGATATTGGGAGATACTGGTTTATCTCTTTTTTGGTGGTTTGGCTACGATTGTGAACTTTGTTAGTTTTGCCCTCGCACGCCAATATTTTGATTTAAGTATGGCTCTGTCCAATTCTATTTCATGGTTTTGTTCTGTATTGTTTGCTTTTGTGACGAACAAACTTTGGGTATTCCATTCAAAATCACCGAATTTTACACATGCACTTATTGAATGTGGTAAGTTCTTCTTTTACCGCATCCTTTCTTACGGGTTGGACATGGGAGCAATGGTGTTATTAATCAATGTCATGAACAGCAATGAATATGTGGCAAAAATTATCACTCAAATTATTGTTATCCTAGCTAATTACATTTTCAGCAAGTTGTTCATTTTCAAAGAAACTGAGGTTTTTGAAGAAGAAGTAGGCCAAGGAGAAAAAGACGACTAGGCATAACTATTGAAGAATTTCCTTCTCTTTGTTATTCTTTGTAATGTAGACATTATAAAGAAAACATTGAGGAGGAATTTTTATGACTTACACATTACCAGATTTACCTTATGCATATGACGCATTGGAACCTTATATTGATGAAGAAACGATGCACCTGCATCATGACAAGCATCACAATACTTACGTAACGAATTTAAATGCAGCAATCGAAAAATATCCAGAATTAGGCGAAAAAACAATAGAAGAATTATTATCTGATATGGATGCTGTTCCAACAGATATCAAAACAGCTGTACGCAACAATGGTGGTGGACATGCTAACCATTCATTTTTCTGGGAAATCATGGCACCGAATGCGGGTGGTGAACCTACTGGGGCAATAAAAGAAGCAATTAATGAAGCTTTTGGCGATTTTTCTTCTTTTAAAGAAGAATTCAAAAAAGCAGCAGCTGGACGTTTTGGTTCTGGTTGGGCTTGGCTTGTACTGGAAAATGGGAAATTAGCTATTACCTCTACTGCAAATCAAGATTCTCCATTGATGGAAGGTAAGACACCAATTCTAGGTTTAGATGTTTGGGAACATGCTTACTATTTGAAATATAAAAATGTACGTCCAGACTACATTGCAGCATTTTGGAATGTTATTAATTGGGACGAAGTAAACAAACGTTTCGAAGCAGCAAAATAACTATTTTCTCCATCATATCAGTCTTAAAAATAATTTGGAAAATAAACGAGCGAAAGCTTGCGAGCGTTTTCTAAATTGGGTATAATGTTCTTGCAAGGTTACTTGCAAGAACTTTTTTGGAGGCTATACATTTATGGAACACGGAACAGTTAAATGGTTCAACAATGAAAAAGGATTTGGGTTTATTACAGTAGATGGCGGAGATGACGTATTTGTTCATTTCTCAGCAATTCAAGGAGACGGCTTCAAGAGCCTAGAAGAAGGCCAAGAAGTAGAATTTACGATTGTTGAAGGTGCGCGCGGTCCTCAAGCTGCTGAAGTGACTAAATTATAATAATTTGTTGGATAAAGACACGACTTCTTAGGGAGTCGTGTCTTTTTGTCTATTCAAGAAGTTTTTTGATTTCTTGACTAAGTAAATAGATTTGTTCACTAGACATTTCATAACTAATTGTCAAGCAAGGTACATCTTCTTCATAAGTAACGGTTTTTAAAGAAGTATCAGTTGTTCGGATGATCAATTCCGGCTTAAATAAAAGGTCGTTAGTAAACACAACATTTAAATACATACTCAGCTGTTCTTGAAGAATTTCCATATATGCTAACTCCAAACCAATCGGAAGGTCACTCTCAAATTTGATTTTGATTTCTTTATTAAAGTAAGTAGGAGAAATGATCAACATGAACGCTTCTGCTAAATTCCAAGAATGCAACCAATCAAGTTCCTCAGATTCGTTTTTAAATTGTTCCGTCAATCGGTTGATTTCTCGGTGGAATGCCGGATAACTCATCTCGATAAAAGAGGTAATTTCATGTTTGACGATCGAAAATTGAGGAAATAGCAATCCATGCATCCCATTTGCGAGCAGTGTGCTGTTCAACAGCGACTTTTTTGAATGGATTTGGGCAGACTTGAATCGATTGGAGTGAATATAAGAATAAAAACTAGTCTGCAGTTGTTTTACAGGAGTCGCAATTTTTGTATGGATACGCAAAGCAGTTTGCAGATAGTCCTCTTTCAAATAAAAAGCAGCCCGAGATTGCATCTAAAGAAACAAGAACATGCTATCTGTCAGACTGAAACGCATACGTTTATAATTCGTTGTTAACTCTTCAGCCATTTTTTCAAAGCCATTCCAAAGGTCGAGTGAAAAATTAGGTAACTCTTTTGCTGGAATAACGTGTCCTTGTTGAGAACGAAGATAAGTAACAGCTAGTATAAAGGACCATTCGATCATTTTTATCTTATTTGGTTTTTGATGAACGATAGCAAAAGAATCCTCCACTTCTGAAAATAATTGATGAAACTCTATTGAAGCAAAAGGCCATTCAACACTGCGATAGGATGGCCATAGTATCAAATAAATCAAATAACGAATTTGCATCTCACTTCCTTTGAAATACATCTCGCCTTTTTTTGTTTTGATCTGCAGTTGATATTTTTTTAGTATCTGATTGATGCGAGTAATGTGCCGCCGAAGGATGGATTCACTGATATTATTATCTTCAGAGAATTCCGCAATCGTTACTTTCGAGTCAAGGCATAAATTTTTCAATAGATGAAAAATAGGCGAGCGCTTCAAAATGGAAAGAATCAATTCTTGAAAATCCGAATTGGTACCTAAAAATAAATAATTACGTCCTTCCTTTCTGAACTGATCGCTAATGGAGAGGGTGCGTACTTGTTCACAATAATTTTGTACAGAACGTTTGTCACAAGCAGTGAATTCAGCTAATTGTTCGATAGACCAAATTTTATTGGAATGATAGATGGTATCAAGAATAGTAATCTGTAAACGTGTGGTCTTTTCCAATAATGAATAAAAATCCATGAATTTTAGTTCCTCCAATCAATAATTAGTACTTAAGTTATCTTGATATTAAAAAATAATGTTATTTTTAACAAAAAATGTATGCAGAAAAAACAATTTATAATAAAAAAAGTTTGTTATATGAAAAGCTATACCTTTAGTTTGATAAACGAAATATTGATTTTTGTGTTATTTTATTTATTTTTGAATAAATTTACTTCAAAAAAGATAAAAATATTTTTTATTCTTTTATACTTAATTTCATTATAATTCATCTCATAAAAAAAGCATAATTTTATACTAAAAATATAAAATCGATTATTTTGTACTTTATTTTCGTGAAAACCGGATAGTTATTTAAAAAAAGATTAAAACTTAATAATAGATTTATCATTGAGATGTTGTTAAACTTCCTCTGACTTAAGTTGAAAACAAAATCTGCACAAAAAGATATCTTTTTGATTAAAAAATGATAGCTAAGGGGTGTTGTAATCTTTTCTTTTTTATAACGATCAAAAATTTGGGGATGAACGATAGAAGGGTGACAGGAGGAAAAAATGAAAAAGGATTATAAAAAAAGTATGAACCAGAAGGCACGGGCAAAAAGTAGATCGAAAAAAATCTTGCTTGCCGGTACATCCATTGCAGCTGGTGTGATGTTAGGGATCACACCAATCTCAATGGCTACGCCATTATTTACTATTGGTTCTCAACAAGTACATGCAGATGTAATCAGTGGGCAACTGTTTAACAATTTAAGTACAACGAATACTAGTGGGACTACAGCTGCTGCCCCATTTCTTCTTCAGGGGGCGAGTCGGGATGTTGATTTTGTTATATCAGCGAATAGTGGTATTGATGTTAGCGTGATTAATGGAACGCGTCGTGCTGTCTTAGCTATTCCAGAAGAAATGCAAGGATTGGTCACTCCGAATGGAACTGGTACTTTCTACACAGATATTTTGCTTCCAGTAAATAGTTTAGCACCTCTATTAAATATTGTAGATGGAGCGGTGACTACTTTGGTAGGAGCAGTAGAAGATTTGATTAATTTGAATCCTTTAGCTACAGTGAACCTTTCGGAAGTTTATGAACAACTTGCTTTATTGAATAATCTAAGTACACTGACTTCTGCTGAAGTAGAATTGCAGCTTCAAATGCAAGGGGATGAATACATCTACGGAGAGCTAGACGGTGCCTTGGAAACCGTGATACGAGAAAATTTAAGTAATATATTGAACGGAATCAATAATGCAGTTCAAGCAATCGAGGCAACTTCAATTGGAGGGCTTCTTGGAGATGCAGCGGCCGGAACAATCAATACTGCTTTAGCAGTTACAGTCAAGCCAGCGTTCAATCTTACGTTTAATACCGCTTTGGCATTGGTGAATGTCGGTTCTTCTTTCCTTGGTAATCTTGCTGATGCAAGTATTTTGGGTGAAACGACTGTTACTATACCGACAACGATCCAAGATCCTACTTATGCAGACTTAACAAATGCAGGTGTCGACATGACTGTTCCTTATGAAGCAGGATTTATCGGTACCATTCTTAAATCAGACATTCTATCGATCTCTATTGCTTCGAATGTTGATGGCTATTCTCCAGTGTTTTATGCAGCTGAAGAAGTCACTGCTCCTTATAACGTAGAAGTTACAGGTAATTCTACTGATGGTTATGAGGTGACTGGGATGGCAGATCCCAATGCCACAGTTCGTATTTATGATGACGAAGGAAATATGATTGCAGAGGGACAAGCAGATGAAAATGGTAATTTTGCTATTCCAGTCTCGGCAGAAGATGTTGTGCCCTTAGAACAGATCCAATTGATTGCTTATGATGAAAATGGTGTAGCAAGTGCGCCAACAGCAGCAATTATTCCAGATGATGATGAAGGAGATGCTGACGCGGATGCTGATGCTGATGCCGACGCGGATGCCGATGCCGACGCGGATGCCGATGCTGACGCTGATGCGGATGCTGACGCTGATGCGGATGCTGATGCTGACGCCGACGCGGATGCCGATGCCGATGCCGACGCTGACGCTGACGCGGATGCCGACGCTGACGCAGATGCCGATGCCGATGCCGATGCTGATGCGGATGCGGACGCGGATGCGGACGCCGATGCTGATGCCGACGCGGATGCTGACGCGGATGCCGATGCCGATGCCGATGCCGATGCTGACGCGGATGCTGATGCGGACGCTGATGCTGATGCCGATGCGGATGCCGATGCCGATGCCGATGCTGATGCTGACGCGGATGCCGATGCCGATGCCGATGCTGATGCGGACGCTGATGCGGATGCCGATGCTGACGCAGATGCCGATGCTGACGCGGATGCTGACGCGGATGCGGATGCTGACGCTGACGCTGACGCGGATGCTGATGCGGATGCTGACGCGGATGCGGATGCTGACGCGGATGCAGATGCAGATGCTGACGCGGATGCCGATGCTGACGCCGACGCTGACGCCGATGCTGATGCTGACGCCGATGCTGACGCTGATGTTAATCATCCAATGGGAGACATACATTCTCATGATCGAGATCCAGGCCAGATGCCAATAAGACATGGTCATTCAAATACACCAAAACCAAGTACTACAGGTGGTTCTACACCGAAATCCTTGCCAAAAACTGCTGAGACACTTCATAGTTCACTTTCTTGGTTAGGAGCAGCTCTGTCTACACTATCTGGTTTAGGAATTTGGAAAATCAAAAAAAAATAAAAAAACAGATAACAATGAATAATTAAGAAAGAAGCCGTTGCGGCAAGCAGTTCCGTATCTATGATTTTTTGATAAAAACGGATGTTCAGATTTTGTTTGCCGCAACTTCTTTTTAATATGAGGTGATTGAGTGCTAGTTAAGACAAAAGAAAGCTATTTGCCAGCAATCAAAGAAATGATAGAAACAATTGAAACAAATGTATCAAAACAATTGTTGATCGTCTCTACAGGAGATTTTACGAATAGAGGAAAGATCTTTGAATTCTACGGCAGTAATTTTGATATGATTTGGCGGAATTTTTTGACAGCTTACCATGTCAATAAGCTGGATCAGACGACTTATTTAAGAATTGATATTGCTATTGAAGAAGAAAAAACCAACTATGAACAGTTTATACAGCGCTTAAAAAAAATCAGAAGAAATAATTACATTGATTTCAATGTGAGAATCGATGGGTTGAGAAAAAGAAGTTTTTTAAAAGAAGAACTGGTAGCAAATGCGATCATCAAACCTAGTAAAACACATAAAGTTGGGAAGAATCTTCCTGATTTAAGAATCGACGCTCAAAATTACCGCAGTTATGTGAAACGCAAGTATGGTCGTGAAGAGACAGATCTCAGCTACTTGGAGCGTTCTGCGTTCTATTATTTTAAAACAAAATCTTTTTATTTTGAAGACGGTCATATTTATCCTTTGAAAGATTACGGTAATGGAAATTACTTACGGGAAGTTTCATATGAAAATTTATCAGAAATAACAGATTTAGTGATCGAAAAAGGAAGTATGTATCTACAAAACCAGCTAACTGCTACAGGGAAATTTATTTACGGATATTATCCTTGTTATAATCAACTGCTTAAAGGTTACAATTCCGTGAGACACTTTTCGTCTTTATATGCGTTAGCCGAAGCAGCAGAATACTTTTCAGATGAAAAAATGCTCTTAGATGTTGAAAAAGGTTTATCTTGGGGGATTGAAAATCTGACTTCGGAGACTGACGGTTATTTTTTAATCAAGGATTATTTAAACACAGAGATTGAATATAAGCTAGGAGCACAGGCTACAGCAATCTTAGCTTTTTCAAAATACATCCAACAAACAGGTGATGAACAATACGTTCCAATCCTAAATCGTCTGATAGAAACTGTTTCCGCTAAATTTTTAACAAATGAGCATCGAACGATTCATGTACTTAATGCACAACTAGAAACGAAAGAAAAATTTCGGATCATTTATTATGATGGTGAAATTTTATTCTCTTTGCTTCGAGCATATGAGATTTTAGGCAATAAAGAAGTTTTTGCTATATGTCAAGGTTTGATGGACCAGTTCGTAGCGAACGACTATCAAAAGTATCATGATCATTGGTTAAGTTATGCGACCAATGAAATGCTGAAACATAGCCAGACAGAAGAATATTATCGCTTCGGTATAAAAAATGCGTTAGATAATATCGACTTTATTGATAAAAGAGATACTGCTTATCCTACGATGCTGGAATTGCTTGTCGCTGCTTCAAAAATGATGAGAAAATTGGAGTTCAGCACGTGGAGAAAAACGATTTTTGCTGAAGAAACTGACTTCTATAAGGTAAAAGAAAGAATAAATACAGTAATGAAAAAAAGGGTGAGACATGAGATTACTACTGGGGTCATGTTCCCTGAATTTGCTCAATTCTTCAAAGAACCAGAAACAATAAAATATGGCTTTTTTGCACGTCATGATCGTTTTCGTATGAGGATTGATGATGCAGAGCACTTTTTATCAGGATTGATTAACTATCGAATGTATGATCAAAAGAAGGAGTGAGAAGAATGGTTGGATTCATTCGCTTTGCTGCATTAGCTGCATTTGGTGTTTTCTATTTAGGTCTTAAAATACGTCGGAAAAATGATCATAAAAATAATCTGAAAGAATCAGATTTAAGTCAATATAAGAAAAATGAAGATGGGTTGTATCCTTGGGAAGTGGATCAAGATGATTCTCCGAAAAGGATCGAACCGAATGCCTCCAGATATGTAAACCAAGCAAGGCCAAGAAGAGGCAGGTGGTAAACCATATAGAAAAAACAAGAAAAACAGGAGGAGAGTTATGACTTCTATACATTCATTATTAGTTGATATGGATGGCCATTATTTAAAGAAATATGGAGATTTAGATAGAAATATCCAAGATGTTGAATATTTCTCAGGCCACTTAAAACGAAACATGGATTATTCTGATACGATGTTTGTTTGTGTTTCGCCAGAAAGAAGGAGTTACGTCAATCGAAAGGTCGTGAGATGGCGAGATGGAAATGAACAAATCATCGGAAAAGAAAATTGGTTTGGTGTGATCGTTACTGAAAAACCAATCATGGATCCGTCAGTGACGACACCACAGTTCATCGTAGAAGACAGTTGGAAATTTTTATTGGAATTATCCGCGAAATTGCGGTCCTGTTTTGTAAATCCGGTTGTTGCGATTACCGGGTCAGCAGGGAAGACTTCTACGCGAATGATGATCACTCATTTGCTTCAAGAAGAGAAAGTTTTGGAAAACAGGGGAAACCACAACGTTCGGTTTGCTGTTCCTTTATACATGAGTAAATTACTTTCTAATCCTGATGTCTTGAATCTTGAAGTTTCTGTCAATGCTTTGAATTCATATGATACAGGGTCGATGTCTAATTTGATACAACCAGATATTGCTATTGTGACTTCAATTGGAGAAGCACATCTTAGTTCTTTAAAAAATACAAAAGGAGTAGCAGTGCATAAAGCAAAAATTTTCGAAGGCCTGAAACAAGATGGAATCGCCATCATCAATGGAGATATAGGAAAAGAAGAATTTTCAATTTTAGTAAGCGCTGCTGAGAAAAGAACCAGCAAAATAGTGGTCTATTCATTACATGATGCTTCAAGAGCTGTTTTTGTGAAACAAATCTCACAAAAAAGAGAATATTGCGAAGTCCTAGTTTCTTTTTTCGGAGAAGATATTTTATTGAAACTTGCAGTTTCTTCAGAAGGGATGATCGCTAATTCATTGGCTGCGTTGATTGTAGCAAAAGAACTGAAAAAAGAGATCTCTCCATATATAAAAAAATTTGAGACATTCAAACCACTACCTAAGATATTGGAACGTACGATTTATACATCAGAAACAGGGACAGACTTCACCTTTATTGATGATACGCATAACGCTTCATTGCCTTCCATGAAAAATGCAATCAATTACTTTGATGGGATACAACCATTTTATAAAGGAAATAAAGTCTTGATACTTGGACAAATCGCTGATTTAGGCGATTCAACAAAGCAAATCCACCGCTTTGTACAAGAGGAGTTAAACCAATCGGCTGCCACGCATATTTATGGTTATGGGGAACATTTTAAATTGCTTTTTGAAGAAGGACAGAAAATAGATGATCGGCTTCAATGGTTCGATTCACTTCAGGAATTATGCAATGATCTGGAAACAAAACTAATAGAAGACAGTTTAGTTTTAGCAAAAGGATCAGTTACTGGAAGTGATTTTCATGAAATCGGCAAATATGTGCGTCAGATCGGAAACAAGCATAATATGAAAAGTCAGACTTTATAGAAGGTATTAGGGAAACGCCATGTTAGTCTGAACAGAGTAGAGAGGAATCGTTAAAATGACGGGAAAGGAGTGTGGCAGGTCGATGTCACACTCCTATTTTTGTGAAATACCTGGTTGTTCAATTTTTCTAGCAAAAAATGCATAAAAAAAGATAAAACGGTTGTAAACTGCGTATATTCGGGCTTTCGAACTTTTTCGTGGTGTGGTATGATAGTTAAGAATTTTGAGAAAATTTTTAAAAGAACGGTTATTATACAAGAATTATTTTTTAAAGTTTTCTTATGATTAAAAAGTGAATTTGCTGATTGAACAGTTGTATGAGACAATATTTTAGAAAATGTGAGACAGAGGTGTACTATGAAGCGATGGCAAAAAGTTCTATTAACCTTATTAGGTATACTCGTTTTGCTGATAGCCGGATTATCAGCATACGGTATCAGATTTATGGGAGAAGCGAGCCAAACAGTAAACAAAATATCTAAAAACTCTAATCGAATATCTTCCAAACGTTCTGAGAAAGTAAGTATTGATGACAAAGAACCGTTTTCGGTTTTGCTATTAGGTTTAGATACCGGTGGATTAGGAAGAACAGAACAAGGGCGTTCTGATACGATGATGGTAGTAACCGTTAATCCGAAACAAAAAAAATCAACGATTATCAGTTTGGACCGAGATATTTATACGAATATCGTAGGGTATGGAACGGTAGATAAATTAAATCATGCCTATGCATTTGGCGGCGTCGAAATGGCCATGGATTCAATTGAACAACTGCTTGATATTCCTATTGATCATTATGTAACCATCAATTTGGACGGTATGGAAGATTTGATCAATGCGGTCGGCGGCATCAAAGTGAATAATAAAATCGACTTTACGTTGGATGGTGTCCATGTACCAGTAGGTGAACAAACATTGGATGGAGAAAAAGGATTAGCCTATTCCCGAATGCGACACGAAGATCCAGAAGGAGATATCGGGCGACAACGTCGTCAGCGGGAAGTAGTGACGAAAATCGTCAATAAAGTTTTAAGTTTAGATGGCGTAAGCAATTATAGAAAAATTTTAAAAGCAGTCGAAAACAATGTGACAACGGACTTGAATTGGGATGACATGCTTGATGTAGCAACGAATTACACGGCAGCATTCGAAACGATCAAACAAGACCAGTTGCAAGGTGAAGGTCAAATGATCAATGAAGTCTACTATCAGATTTTAGGACAAAACGATCTTCTTTCGATTCAAAATGAACTGAAGAAACAATTAAATATCAAAACAAGTGACACATTACCTAATTTGAAAAATGAGAATGCTTCAATGATGTTCTTTGATGATTCGGAAGATGCCGATTCGACAACCGGTGATGGATCGAATAGTGAAGGATACACTGATTATTCTTCCTATTCAGAAAACACCTATGATCAGTACCAAGATCCGAATACCTATTATCAGCAAACAGAAGATACAAGTCAGTACTATACACCAAGTCAAGATACTCAAAGTTATGATCCTTATGCTGGACAGGAACAAAATGGTTATGGTTATGACCAGAATAATGAGTATGGAACAACAAGTGGGTACTAGAAAAAAATAGTTTGGTTAATAAAGAGTGCCACCTAAATTAGACAAAACAATCTAACTTAGGTGGCACTCTTTCTATGTGTTAAATATACTTTTTAATAAGTTTTCAGTTTTTAGCACTTAGTTTAAAAAATAAATCGAATAATTCAGTAAAGTTGCGAATAGTACCCATAAATAATAAGGAATCATGAGCCACATGACTAGGCGATGATGTAGCCATAATTGATACATAAGCACTGACAAGAAAATAACCAAAAGTGTAATATCGATTGCTGCAACGAAGATATTTCTTAAATTAAAAAATAGAGCAGTCCATATGAAATTAAAAATGAACTGAATCACAAAAAGACCTACAAGGTTGTTTCGCTGTTTTTTGTTGTTGTGATTAAGCAACAAATAAAGAGAAATACCCATCAAAATATACAATAAGGTCCACATTGGTCCAAATATCCAACTAGGTGGTGCAAATGGCGGAAGTTGTAAAGAATAGTAATATTCTCCAGGATTTCCGCTAAGCAATCCTGATAAAAAGCCTAATATGACAATTCCTATAACACAAACCCAAAAACGAATATCTTTTATCATCTTCATTCTATTAACTCCTTTCTATAATAATATTTTACATGAAGAATCACAGCAATACCTGTATTTAGTTTGTGAAGTAAGAATAATGGAGAAATATTGTTATTTAAAAAAGTTAAAAATTTGTTTATATGAATCATGAATTTGAAAAAGATCGTATTAAATAATTCTCATGTTTTTTACAATTCGTTATTTTCTTATTAACTTCTGTTACAATCTATATTGTAATCGATTACATAAAAGCTTGGCTGAAGTAAAAAATTATACATAGGAAGGTTGATAAATATGAAAAGAGGTTTACTCAAAGTACTTACTGGGGCGGCACTCATCACGATGCTTTTTTCTCCTGCATTGCTGATTCAAGTACAAGAATCATCTGCAATCGAACAAACAGTAGTGACTAATCCCGATTTTGGAGTAGGACAAGGAATTGAGTGGCCAAAACAAGTAGTTGCTCCTTATGTGGATATAACTGCTTATTCTTCTGATGAAGAACTATCTAATAATGGGGCATTGAACTTAGCAGCTGTTGCTCAACAAACAGGACAGAAATTTTTTAAATTAGGTTTTTTACAGGCGAGAGGTATTAGAAATGGTCGAATTGATTGGGCTTGGGGTGGTTTTAATGGTCTAAGTGAGATTGATAATGACGAATGGCAGTATGAAGGAATCAAAAAATCTATCCGGGAATTACGTCAAAATGGCGGAGATGTAGCTGTTTCGTTTGGCGGACTGAATTCAGGAGCATTTTGGGAGGTCACTCAAAATCAAGCACTTTTATATGATGCCTATATGGAAGTTATCCAAGGCTATGGATTGACACGTGTAGACTATGATGTCGAAGCCGCTGCGATGGGATATGAAGAGAATTTGGCAAATGCAAAAGCGGTAAAGAAAGTTCAAGAAGCAACTGGTGTAGAAGTAACGTTGACCTTGCCAGTCATGGATACTGGCCTGATTTCGACCGGATTAGCAGTGTTACAAGCTTATCTGGAGGCAGGAGTGGATTTGACAAATATCAATCTAATGACGATGTGTTACGGAAGCAGTGTACCAGATTATGCCCAAGGGTCGCTTGATGCTGTGGATAATACAATGGTGCAGTTAAAAGAGTATTATCAAAGATTTATGGGAACGACTTTGACGACAGAACAAGCATATGCTAAATTAGGAACCACTCCATCAATCGGATTTGAAAGCGAAGCTCATCCATACTTTACAGCAACGATGTTCAATCGAGTTGTTCAGCATGCAAAAGAACGAAATATTGGGATGGTTTCCTACTGGTCAATGAATCGAGATTCAAAGGTCGATGGAGGACAAGGACAAGTCAATAATCGGTATGAATTTTTAAATGTGGCACAACGTTTTACAGGTGACACACCTCTTCCAGAAGACAAAGAAAAACCAACTATTCCAGAAAATTTTAAAGCAGAATTGGTGACCTCTAGGCGTGCTGCGCTAAGTTGGTCGCCTGCGACAGATAATGATTTTATTGAAAAGTATAACCTTCGATTGATTGGAAACGAAGAAGTAGTTGAAAGAAGCACAATAGATACCCGGTATACTTTTGAGAATTTAAAAGAGAATACAACTTATACAGTGGAACTTACAGCAGAAGACCGTTCTGGTAATATTTCGGACAAAACAACATTGACGTTTACAACATTAGCGGACAATGAAAGTGAATATCCAGTATGGGATCCTGAAAAAGTTTATATGGCTGGCGATCGTGTTGTATACGAAGGCATCATCTATGAAGCTAAGTACTGGACTCAAAACAATAATCCAAGTGAATCTGGAGAATGGGGACCTTGGAGACAGATTTCTTGATTCATAGGTATATATGAAAAATAAATAAAAAATGTAAACAGGAGTTTTATTTAGCTCCTGTTTCTTTTTATTTTAATATAAAATTATAAAAGCATAATGTTTGCGCTAACATAATAAAGCGTTTACAATGTGTGTATCAAATGAAGGAGGTTTCTACATGAAAAAGATTAGTACATTATTGTTTATCGGGTTAGTTAGTTTAGGGTTGTTCGGTTTCAGCATTCCAGGTTTCGCACACGGTTATATTACTTCTCCTGGAAGTCGTGCATACCTAGGAACATCAGCAGCAGGGAATCTAAACCAAAATGTCGGAAGAGCACAATGGGAACCGCAAAGTATCGAAGCTACCAAAAATACATTCATTGATGGAAAAATCGCCAGTGCAGGAGTCAGCGGATTTGAACCTTTAGACGAACAAACATCTAACAGATGGCATAAAAATATGGTCAATCCAGGAACATTGAATATTACTTGGAATTTAACAGCGCAACATCGGACAAGTACTTGGGATTACTACATTACCAAGCCAAATTGGAACCCTGATCAACCTTTGAAATTTAGCGATTTTGAATTGATCACAAAAATAGACGACAAAGCAACCGTCCCACCAAAAACAGTCAACCAAACAATCACACTTCCTCAAGACCGCAAAGGATACAATGTGATTTTAGCAGTATGGAATATCAGTGATACGACAAATGCATTCTATCAAGTGATTGACGTGAATATCCAATAATAATCAAAAGGGCTGTGACAAAAAACGTGTCACAACCCTTTTTTTGAATAAGCAGTGTTCGCCTGCCAACTCCTCGGTCACAAGTGACAATAGTCATCAAACATGAAAAGCTTTTTTTGAAATTGTTCCTTGTGACTCGGAGCTGA
>NZ_KV815628.1:65029-129628 GCF_001814285.1 Enterococcus sp. HMSC076E04
TTTTTGAAATTGTTCCTTGTGACTCGGAGCTGAATGGCAGGCTCACGCCTTCTCTCATTTAATCAGCAAGTCTCGTCATCTTCACGACGACTTCACAACGTGCAGTCTGAGGAAACATATCAACAGACTGTAAATATTCAACATTGAACTTTTTACTTAAATGAACCAGATCTCTGGCAAGTGTAGAAACGTTACAGGAGATATAAACAAGTTTTTTTGGTGGAAATTTCAGTAACGATTGAATCAATGCGTTATCCAAACCCGTACGTGGCGGATCTACGATGATACCATCTGGCTGAAAACCTTCATTCAACCATTTAGGTAGAACTTGTTCGGCTGTACCGACTTCATATCGAGTGTTGTGATACCCTAATCTTTCCGCATTTCTTTTTGCATCAGCGATTGCTTGAGGAACGGTATCCATTCCTCGGACTTCTTTGACCTTTTTTGCTACACTTAAACCAATCGTACCAACTCCGCAATAAGCATCTACGATTGTTTCATCAGGCTGGGCATCTAATGCTTTGATTCCTTCACCATAAAGCAGTTCGGTCTGCTGAGGATTCAACTGAAAGAAGGCGCGAGGAGAAAGATCGAAAGTCACTTCATTGATTTGTTCTTCAATGGCTTCTTTTCCCCATACGTGGATCGTTTCATCCCCCATCACGAGAGATGTTTTTTGTGCTTGGACATTTTGCATGATCGAAACAACTTCGGGCAGGCGTTCATTGATCTCACGAATCATTGCGTTTTTTTGTGGGAATTTTTTACTGCGAGTAATAAAAACGACTTGCAGCTCTCCAGTTTTGACACCGACTCTGACCATGATCGTGCGGAAAATACCACTGTTTGTCCGTTCATCATAGATGGGTGCATCAAATTTATTCAATAGTTGAACAACAGTATTCATCACTTTTTGTGTTCGGGGTTCTTGTACCAAACAGTCTGTTATAGGAACTAACTGATGCGAGTTTGCTTCATATAAACCAGCTTCGGCCTTTTGCGTTTGTTTATTTTTTCGTAATTGAAATTGTGCTTTGTTTCTATAATGCCATGGATCATCCATCCCAATCGTCGGTAACAACTGGTAGGATCGAAAGCCTGCTGGTTTGAATTTTTCCAATGCTTGCAAGAGTAGATCCTTTTTAAAATCCAATTGTGCTTGATAGGCTAAGTGTTGTAATTGACAGCCACCGCATTCATAATAAACAGGACATGGCGCCACTACGCGATCTTTGCTTGGCTTTTTGACTTTTATTAATTCTCCTTCTGCATAACGAGGAGTTGCTTTCGTGATTTTGACTAGTACTTCTTCTTTTGGTAGTGCATACGGAACAAATATAATCAATCGTTTGAAATAACCAATTCCTTCGCCATTTATGCCTAAACGCTTGATTTTCAAAGGAACCGTTTGTCCATTTTTGACAATTGTTTCTGCCATAAGTATCTCCCTTTTTCTTTTTTCTGTGGTTTATTCTAACATATAATACCTGATTACGGGGATTTTCTATGGTATGATAGAGAATATATGTTCGAGGAGGATGTTTATGTTAACCGTTACGAGAATCAGTAAAGGCAAAGGCCCTTTCTATCGCGTAGATTTATCTGAAGGAGAAGCTTTACAAGTATCTGAAGATGTATTAGTACGCTATCGTTTGTTAAAAGGACGGGAATTAGACGAAGAAACTATCCAAGAGATCAAGAAGAGCAGTGGAGCTGATTTCGGATTTCAGCTAGCAATGAATTACTTAAGCTATCAGTTACGGTCGGAAAAAGAAATCCGAACATACTTAAAAGAAAAGGAAATCCTTCAAGAAGATCGAAATAAAATCGTAGCCCGCTTAAAAGAATTGGATCTTGTCAATGATTTGGTCTATGGGGAAAGTTATGTGCGCACGAATATGCGCTTAAGTGACAAAGGTCCAAAAAAATTGTCACAGCAAATGCAGCAAAAAGGATTAAAACCAGAGATTATTGAACAGGCGCTCGACCAGTATACAGTTGAAGACCAAGTTCAAAATGCACGTCAAACGGCTGAAAAAATATTTGGAAAAAATCATGGGAAAAGCCAAAAAGAATTATTGCGGAAAATCCAACAAACTCTGATGACAAAAGGTTTTTCTCAAGAAGTGATCCAACAAGCGATGGCTGATCTTCCGCAAGAAGTAGACCAGGAAACAGAATATGATTATTTAGTCAAACAAGGGGATAAACTATGGCGAAGAAATTCAAGATTTGAACCTAAAAAAAGAAACCTAAAAGTAAAACAAAGCTTATATCAAAAAGGATTTGATTTGGATATGATCCAGCGATTCATTACGGAAAAGGAAGAGGAAAGTGAATAAAGAATGGGAAAAATGGACAGACGAAGAAACAAAAGAATTTCAAGATCAGTTCATTCAATGGTATGAACAAGAAAAAAGAAACCTGCCATGGCGCTACAATCGGGATCCTTATCGTATCTGGATCTCTGAAATCATGCTCCAGCAGACCAGAGTAGATACAGTGATCGATTATTTCTATCGCTTCATGGAATGGTTTCCTACAATTGAAGAATTGGCAACTGCTCCAGAAGAAAAGCTTTTAAAAGCTTGGGAGGGGCTTGGTTATTACTCAAGAGCCCGAAACATCCAAGCAGCTGCTAAACAGATCATGTCTGAATTTGACGGAAAAATGCCGCAAACGCCTGAAGAAATCAGCTCATTGAAAGGGATAGGCCCCTATACGACAGGAGCGATAGCAAGTATAGCATTTGGACTTCCAGAACCTGCAGTTGACGGTAACGTGATGCGAGTAGTAAGCAGATTGTTTTGCATTGAAGCAGATATCGCCAAAGCTTCCAGCAGGAAAATCTTTGATGAAGCGATGCGGAAAATCATTGATGAAACGTATCCAGGTGAATTCAACCAAGCAATGATGGATCTAGGCTCAGCTATCTGTACACCAACTTCTCCAAAGTGTGAAGCTTGTCCGATCCAAGCCTTTTGTTTAGCCAACAAACGAGGGATCCAAACGAGCTTTCCTGTAAAAACAAAAAAAGCAAAGCCAAAAGACGTTTATTATATCAGTGCGGCTCTTCAAAATCATTCTGGAGCGTATTATTTTGAAGAAAGAGATAGCCAAAAACTGCTAGCGAATATGTGGACATTTCCAATGGTGGAAGTGACACAAGAGGAGTACGAGCGATTGAAAAAAGGATGGGAAGCAAAACGGGAAGTCGATTTGTTTGATGATCTAGTAGCAGAAGACGGAAAAGAGCTTCCCTTTGAAAAGCAGGAACTTTTTATTTGGCAGACACGTCATTTAGGAGAAGTTACTCATGTCTTTAGTCATCTGAAATGGCATGTCCTCCTTTTTTACGGACGGGCAACCGAGGAAGCAGAACAAGAATTTACCGAGAACAAAACTTCGAAGTGGTTGAAGCCTGCTGCATTTGATTCAGTCGTTTTTCCGAAGGTACAAATGAAACTAGTGGAACAGTTGGAGAAAAATCGAAACAATAGGAATCCTTTCTAGGCAAAGCTCATTTTTATTGATATAATAATTATGATGTCGGTGTAATGAACACCCAAACACAAAGCACAAAATGCTGCTTAAGGAAGGGTTGCTATGGGAGTTCCAAAAGAAGGAGAGTTTGTGACGATCCAAAGTTACAAGCACGACGGCAGATTGCATCGAACGTGGCGAGATACCATGGTATTGAAAACAAGCGAACACTCTATGATCGGCGTGAATGATCACACATTAGTCACTGAATCTGACGGACGCCGATGGGTAACGCGCGAACCAGCGATTGTGTATTTTCATAAAAAATACTGGTTCAATGTAATAGCAATGATCAGAGAAAAGGGGGTTTCCTATTATTGTAATCTAGCTTCACCTTTTTTGCTGGACGATGAGGCCTTGAAATATATCGACTATGACTTGGATATCAAGGTGTTTCCTGACGGCGAGAAACGACTATTGGATGTCGATGAGTACGAGATGCACAGCAAAATGATGAATTACCCGAACGATATTGACTTCATCCTAAAAGAAAATGTGAAGATTCTGGTTGACTGGATCAATAATGGAGATGGCCCGTTCTCAGAAGGCTATATTGATATTTGGTATGACCGTTACAAGCAATTGTCGCGTAAGTAAACGCAAAAAAGAACAGTAAGCCAGTGAGAAATCTTTCTCAAAAGCTTGCTGTTTTTTTGTTTTTTTTTTCGAAAAATTTTTTATAAAGTCTTTTTCATATAAATGTGAGGCATGCCAGCGTCTTCAAAAGGCTCACCGTAAGCTATGTAACCAAGCTTTTCGTAAAAAGCTTCCGCTGTAGACTGCGCTCCTAATAAAATCGTATTATAGCCTTGATTCTTAGCAAAGGTTTCTGCTTCTTCAATCAATAGCTTACCTAAGCCTTGGTGTCTGTATTCAGAAAGAATCGCCATTCGCTGTAATTTCATTTTTCCGTTTTCTAAAGGCAAAAGACGTACAGTTCCTTGCGGTTCTTTTTTATCTGAGTACAAGACGAAATGGATGCAATGTGCTTCATCTTTATCTATTTCTCGAGACAAAGGGACACCTTGTTCGACTACAAAGACTTGATGTCTGATTCTTACAGCATCTAAGTAAATATCGCTCATTGTATCTTTTGTTTGTACAACTTTCATGGTCTAGCCACCTTCCTTTCGTATAGTATACTGGAAAATAAAATAAATAAAAAGTATGGAAAGTTTTCAAAAATAAAAAAAGAATAAAAGAATTTTTAGCGAATATAATATATACTAGGAAGAAAGAAAGGAGGAAATCTATTGTTTGAAAAACTTAGACAGTCTAAACTAATGTTTTGGTCGCTTGAATTATTGATCATAGCTGCACTAATCATGATTTCATCAGAAATAAATTTTATTTTTGAACCGATCGGGACATTTTTTTCCACGTTATTTGCACCCGTACTGATTGCAGGCTTTCTTTACTATTTGCTGAATCCTATCGTCAAGCTGCTGATGAAAGCAAAAATCAAAAGAATATGGGCTGTCGCAATTGTGCTGCTCCTTTTAGTTGCAGCAATTATTTGGATTTTACTCAGTGTCATTCCAAGTCTAGTACAGCAAATTTCCTCATTGGCATCCAATATGCCTGATTTTATCAAACAGGTCGAAAATTGGTTAAAAGAGGTTGCCGAATTGCCTGTGTTCAAGGAAGTTGATATCAATAAATATTTTGAACAATTAGATATTTCTTACGGGACGATCATCCAACAATTCCTTAGTGGCGTTTCCAACAGTTTAGGTTCGATCGTTGGAACGATTGCTTCGGCAACCGTAGTGATCATTACGGCACCCTTCATCTTGTTCTATATGTTGAAAGATGGCGAAAAACTAGTGCCAAACATCCAACAGTTTTTCCCAGAGAAAAGAAGAAATCAAATTGTGGAATTATTGGGACAGCTGAATAAAACATTAGCTAATTATATTAGTGGACAAGCAATTGAATGTCTATTCGTCGGCACTTTTACATTTTTAGGATATATGATCATCGGTGTAGATTATGCTTTCTTGTTTGGGGTCATTGCAGGATTGACGAACCTGATACCATATTTAGGACCTTATCTAGGGCTAGCACCTGCATTTTTAGTGACGATCTTCAACGATCCGATAAAAGCATTACTTTGTTGTTTAGTTGTACTAATCGTCCAACAGTTAGATGGAAACATCATTTATCCGAATGTAATTGGGAAATCACTGAAGATCCATCCATTAACGATTATTATCGTCCTTCTAGTAGCAGGAAACATTGCCGGATTGCTTGGTATCTTCTTAGGTGTTCCTTTTTATGCAATCTGCAAGACAATCATTTCCTATATAATCAAAATCATCAAGGAAGATAAACAAAATGAAAACAAGAAAAAAATTGCTACGACCTCGTAGATAGTTTTAGTACACTTGTTTTTATTGCAAAGAAAATTGCTTTGTGATACCATTTTAACGTGGCTATAGTGCCACGTTTTTTTCTATCGTAAACTAAAAATTAATTTTATAAGGAGAGAATGCGATTATGAATGCTGACCCTGAGAGTCAGTCGCTGTTAGCGCAGATTTTATTATTGATCGTTTTGACATTGATCAATGCTTTTTTAGCAGCTTCCGAAATTGCTGTTGTTTCGATCAATAAGAATCGAATCGAGCAAAAAGCTGATGAAGGAGATGTGAAATCTCAAAAGCTTTTAAAAATATTGCAGAATCCAAATAATTTCCTATCGACAATCCAAGTAGGAATCACTTTGGTCAACATTTTGTCTGGTGCGTCACTAGCGAATACTTTATCGGAACGGTTAGCTCCGGTATTAGGTGGCGGTACAGCAGCAAAAAATATTGCAAATATCATTGTGCTGGCTATTTTGACCTATGTATCGATTGTTTTTGGAGAATTGTACCCTAAACGTATTGCTTTAAATAAATCAGAAGAAGTCGCAAAGTTCACTTCAGGGCTGATACGCTTGATCGGCGTAGTAGCTAAGCCCTTTGTCTGGTTGCTTTCTGCTTCCACAAGTTTGTTGGCACGTATCACACCGATGACCTTTGATGATGAAGATTCAAAAATGACCAGAGATGAAATGCGTTATATGCTTGAAAACGAAGGCGTATTGAACAACGAAGAATTGGAAATGCTCCAAGGGGTTTTTTCTCTTGATACGAAAGTTGCCCGAGAAGTAATGGTCCCACGAACGGATGCATTTATGATTGATATCAATGACACTGTGGAAGAAAATGTGAATAAAGTTTTATCGGAAAACTATTCAAGAATTCCTGTCTATAATGAGGACAAAGATAAGGTAGTTGGAATCCTTCATACAAAGAATTTACTAAAAGCAGCCCATAAATTTGGCTTTGATCATTTAGATATCAAAAAAATCATGCAGGAGCCTTTATTCGTTCCTGAAACGGTCTTTATTGATGATCTATTATATGAAATGAAAAAGACACAGAATCAAATGGCTATTTTATTGGATGAATATGGCGGTGTCGTTGGTTTAGCAACATTAGAAGATCTTTTAGAAGAAATCGTCGGAGAAATCGATGATGAATCAGATGAAGTTGAGAATCTTTATGAAAAAATCGATGAACACGAATATATTATCCAAGGACGAATGCTGATTGATGAATTCAATGAAGCTTTTGACAGTGATTTGCATATGAGTGATGTAGACACGATGGCTGGTTATTTGATTACAGCATTAGGCATGATTCCGGATGAAGGAGAAAAGTTATCGTTTGATGTCGATAATATTACGCTGGTTTCTGAAGAAATGGAAGGTTCTCGAATCCTTAAAATCCGTGTCATTTTTCATGATCCGGAAGAAACAGAAGCGGAACCTGAAGAAGAACGCAGATACTTCAGAAAAGAATTCGAAGATGACGAACCAAGAAGATAATTGGAAACTTGGTTATAAAAGAAAGACGTGTTGCTTGAATAAACAAGCAACATGTCTTTTCTTTAGTCAGCTGACAAAAATATTTGACTCTTATGATTTGGTGGCTTTTTCATTCGCTGAATCCATGCTATACTGATTCAGTTGTAGTAGTTAACAGAGGTTGTAAAAAAGCTGTCCTGTATCAAGTAATAATAACAGCCAAGCAAAAACAGCTTCTCCTGTTTTTGGGTTGGTGGGGATTATTACCGATGCAAGCTTTTAAACACCGTTTACTCGGAAAAAGGGACGGCGACACGGCTTTTGTCACAGCCCTATATGAAATTGTCTTTCCTTAAGAGAACAGACAATCTGTCTAGAAAAAGATAAATAATTGAATGGAAGAAATGGAGTTAGGTTATGAATAATCCAGAATTAAAGCAGCAAGTGGACAATCGCAGAACATTTGCGATCATTTCCCATCCGGATGCGGGGAAAACAACGATTACAGAACAATTACTATTGTTTGGTGGAGCTATCCGTCAAGCTGGAACTGTAAAAGGAAAGAAAACAGGTAATTTTGCCAAATCAGACTGGATGGAAATCGAGAAACAACGTGGAATATCTGTCACTAGTTCTGTTATGCAGTTTGATTATCAAGGAAAACGAGTAAATATCTTGGACACGCCAGGACATGAAGATTTTTCTGAAGATACTTACCGTACTTTGATGGCCGTGGATAGTGCGGTCATGGTAATCGACAGTGCCAAAGGGATCGAAGCACAGACAAAGAAATTGTTTCAAGTGGTTAAAAAACGTGGCATCCCGATTTTTACTTTTATCAACAAACTAGATCGTGATGGTCGCGAACCATTAGAACTGTTAGAAGAATTAGAAGAGTTGTTAGATATCGAGTCTTATCCGATGAATTGGCCAATTGGTATGGGAAAAGGTTTAGAAGGTCTTTATGATATTTACCATAATCGTGTAGAGTTTTATCGTCCGGAAAATTATCAAGGAGAACGTTTAGTAGAATTGGATGAAGATGGTCTGCTTCCTGATAATCATCCTTTAACTGAAAATTCCTTATATGAACAAGTTTTAGAAGAAGTAGAACTACTTAAAGAAGCTGGAGATGCATTTAATCAAGAAAAAATTGCTCGTGGCGATCAGACACCAGTATTTTTTGGTTCTGCATTAACTAATTTCGGTGTACAGACTTTTTTAGAAACTTTCGTTGAATTAGCACCAGCTCCTTATGGGCATAAAACACAAGATGATCAGATGGTAAGCCCTTATGAAGAAGAATTTTCAGGTTTCGTATTCAAGATACAAGCAAATATGAACCCAGCCCATCGTGACCGAATCGCTTTTGTCCGAATCTGTTCTGGAACATTCGAGCGAGGAATGGATGTCTGGTTAGAACGTACAAATAAAAAATTGAAATTAAGCAATGTTACGCAATTTATGGCAGATTCGAGAGAGAATGTCGAAAAAGCAGTAGCAGGTGATATTATCGGTGTATATGATACTGGTAATTATCAGATTGGGGATACATTGTTCGAAGGCAAACTAAAAGTTGCTTATGAAGAACTTCCTTCATTTACTCCAGAGCTGTTCATGAAAGTGACTGCTAAAAATGTCATGAAACAAAAATCCTTCCATAAAGGAATCTATCAATTGGTTCAAGAAGGAGCGATTCAGCTTTATAAAACATATCTAACGGAAGAATATATCATTGGGGCTGTTGGTCAGCTGCAATTCGAAGTATTCCAATATCGTATGTTAAATGAGTACAATGCAGAAGTCATCATGTCTCCGATGGGGCACAAAATTGCTCGCTGGATTGATCCGGAAGATTTGGATGAGAAGATGAGTTCAAGCCGTAATATCTTAGCGCGTGATCGTTTTGATCAGCCGTTGTTCTTATTTGAAAACCAATTCGCAGAACGGTGGTTTGCGGATAAATATCCTAATGTAAAATTAAAAAGTTTGATGTAAAGAGGTTGTAAAAAAATTGCGTTGCATCAAGTAATAAGGAAAGCCAAACAAAAACAGCTTCTCCTGTTTTGGATTTGGTTGAATACCGTTTACCAAGAAACCATGAGTCTGCCACTCAGTTTCAAGTGCAAATAAAAATTTTGAAAATACATTCTTATACTTTGTTGATAGCCGTGACGGATTTTCCGTTACGGTTCTTTTTATCGTTTAAAACTATAAAAAATATCTAATCTAAAAAAATATAAAAATTACTTTGCGTACATACTATTAAAGAGAGGAGGATTTGTGAAATGGAAACAGAATGGCAAAGGCGTCAAAGAAAAAAACAGAAAAAAGCAGAAATGTTACGATTATGTCGATTGTTGGATGTAAAAGACTGGGACAAAAACGAGCAGATTGCACAAGAAGTGCGATCAATCATCCAGAAAGAAGAAAAAGTAAAAAATAAAGATACGAGTAGATCAAAAAATGAAAAGAGAAAGACACAAAAGAAGCGTAAAAAAATAAAGAGCCAGAAAGCAAAAGAAACAAATGAGGCGTGAATCGTCTCATTTGCTTCTTTAATTATGTTCAAAAAGTTGATTAAACGGCTAACGTCGCGCCTAATTCGTGTTTTGGAATAGAGATTTCAACAAGCCCGGCCAATTCGATTACTTTGATTTCATCCTCGTGGTAAACAGCATCTTTGATTTTATCCAAGAAATAATTTTTAGCTTCTTCGATTTCTTTCGGCTGGATTTTACGTTTATCATTGATTAACAAAATTTCATTATGTTCAGGGGCTTCAGTGTAGACAATAGTGGTATTTCCGGCTGTGTAGACTTTGACCAGATGGGCATCAGTGTTTTCAAGCTGGTTCAATACAAGACGGGAATGGCTGTTTGTTACATTTACCAATTTCATGGCGCTCACCTCTTTTATGTATTTTTAATTGCTTGTTTCTCTTATTATAATTTCTTTTTTATAAAATGAACAGTATTTTGACTTTTCTGAAAAAAGAGAGCGTGGGACAAAAGTAAATAACACTTTTGTCTCACGCTCTAAACACGTATAAACGGCGGAAGCAGAAGCAACTCCTTCGGAAATAAGCTGAAATTCACAAAGATTTGAAAAGCAATTTTCGTGAATTACCTCTTATTTCTTGGAGTTAAACGCTTCTGTCCCAGCCTCTATATACATACTAGGTTTACTCAGCCGTTTCTTCGGTTGATTCTTTTGCTAAACGTTCTGGTTTAGAAGTCACGATGATTTTTCCATCCTTATCCAATTTTGCTTTCAGCTCGTGAATAGAAGGGTGGTCAAGGTAAAATTCAGCGATGCCATCTTCGATTTGTTCTTGGATTGTTCGTCGAAGGGGACGAGCACCCATGGATGGATCATAACCTAAGTCAACTAATTTTTCTTTGACATTCGTAGGAACTTCGATATGAAGTTGCTGTGCTGCCAGCATTTGATTGACATCGTCTAGCATCAGTGTAACGATGGTCATCAAGTTTTCTTTTGACAAAGCACTGAATTCGATGATTCCGTCAAAACGATTTAGAAACTCTGGTGTAAAGTAATTATTCAATTGATTTAATACCGAACGAGTAACACCTTCACGTGCCGCACCAAAGCCAACATTTGCTTCTACTTTACCAGTACCGGCATTACTTGTCATAATGATGATCGTATCTTTAAAGCTGACGGTTCTTCCTTGTGCGTCCGTCAATCGGCCATCATCTAAGATTTGCAAGAACATGTGCAAAACATCTGGATGAGCTTTTTCAACTTCATCTAATAAGACAAGACTGTAAGGATTTCTCCGAACTTTTTCTGTTAATTGACCAGCTTCTTCGTATCCAACATAACCTGGAGGAGAACCAATCAATTTAGAGACACTGTGTTTTTCCATATATTCAGACATATCGAAACGAATCATTGAATCTTGTGAACCGAATAATTCATAGGCAAGCTGTTTGGCAAGTTCTGTTTTACCTACACCGGTTGGTCCGACAAATAAGAAGGAGCCAATTGGACGATTCTGTTTGTTCAATCCAACACGGTTTCGGCGAATCGCTTTCGCTACACGGTCTACAGCGTTATCTTGACCAATGACATGAGCCTTCAAGTCATCTGCTAAGTTTTTCAATTGTGTCTGTTCTTTTTCTTTTAATTCACCCACTGGAATACCTGTTCGTTGTTCAACGATTTTTTCCATATCTTTTTCGGTGATGACAGGTGTTTCTTCTTCAGTGAGCTGGCGTTCTTTCATTTTTTGAAGTTTGTTGATCTGGTCACGGTAATAAGCCGCTTTTTCGAAATCTTCTTCTCGAGAAGCAAGAACTTTTTGTTCTTCCGCTTCTTGCAGTTTTTTCTCAATCGTTTTAGGATCAACGATTTGGATCGTTAAATTTTTCTTAGAACCTGTTTCATCTAGCAAATCGATGGCTTTATCCGGCAAGAAGCGATCTTGGACGTAACGATTGGATAAAGTTGCGGCTGCTTCGATGGCTTCATCAGTATATTTTACATGATGATAGTCTTCATAACGTTTTTGCAGTCCTTTCAAGATACTGATCGTTTCTTCGACAGTTGGTTCATCTACTCGTACCGGTTGCATACGACGCTCTAAGGCAGCATCTTTTTCGATGATGCGGTACTCGTTTAAGGTAGTAGCACCAACCATCTGCAATTCTCCTCGAGCTAAAGCAGGTTTTAAAATATTACCAGCATCCATGTTTCCGTCGCCTGCGGAACCAGCGCCGACGATTTCATGCACTTCATCTATAAATAGGATCACATTTTCTGCTTGACGAATTTCTTCAATCAATTTTTGCATACGTTCTTCAAATTGACCTCGTATACCAGTACCTTGGACTAAGGATACGACATCTAAACGAATGACTTCTTTGTCCATTAATTTTTGTGGGACATCGCCATCTACGATTTTTTGTGCTAACCCTTCAACAACTGCTGTTTTACCAACACCAGGTTCACCAATCAAGACAGGGTTGTTCTTAGTTCGGCGATTTAAAATTTCGATGACACGTTTGATTTCATCATCACGACCGATCACAGGGTCGATATCCCCTTGTCGAGCTTGTTCAGTGATGTTGATTCCGTATTCTCCTAGTAAACCTTCCGTATTTCCTTGAGGTGGTTGTCCACCATTGAAGTTGTTGTTTCCACCAAATTGTGTTGGCGGTGTTTGCTCATAGTTTCCTTGCTGTTGCATTTGGCGAGACATGGAACGGAAAAGATCGTCCAAACTGCCAAATCCAAATGGGTCGTTTTGGGCCATACTAGTTAGACCTCCATTTTGCTGATTTTTGATTTTTTGATAACAGCTCTGACAATAATCAAGTTGTGTCCGCTGACCATTGACAGTGGCATACAAGTGAATCGTTGCCTCATTCTTGCCGCAGTTTTGACAAAGCATGAATCATTCACGTCCTTTCACAAAAATGGGTACATCCATATTTTACATCTCGTTTTTCATGAGGTAAAAGAATAACCCCTATTTTTTAGGGATTTATGAGGTAGTAAAGGTAAAATGCCTATTGACCATTCCTGACCTTTGATTCTTATTATACTAAAAATCGAAAGGGAAGCAAGTAATTCGTTTCATATAAAAACAAAGAAGGTCAAAGGAAAGAATGATGAACGTCAGGAGAAGAGATAGCGACAAGAAAAAGAAAATAAACACGTTTGTTATAAAATGTGAAGAAAAGGATGAAAAAGAATCCGGAATAATTTGAATACTTTTATCTGAAATTGAATGAAAACTGTTGTATCTAACGAAAAAAAATGTTAATCTTTACAGATGAAAGGGTGACACTTGTTAGGATTCTCTGAATTACTAAAAAAGAAAACCCTCACATAAAAACAACACTCACTTAAAGGAGACCGATTAATATGGAAAAGAAAGAATTTCACGTAGTAGCAGAAACTGGGATCCACGCACGTCCAGCTACATTATTAGTACAAACAGCAAGCAAATTTAACTCTGATGTAAACTTAGAGTATAAAGGTAAATCAGTAAACTTGAAATCAATCATGGGCGTTATGTCTTTAGGTGTAGGTCAAGGTTCTGATGTTACTATCACTGCAGAAGGTGCTGACGAAGCTGACGCAATGGCAGCAATCGTTGAAACAATGAAGAAAGAAGGCTTATCTGAATAATGGTTGAAATGCTAAAAGGGATTGCCGCTAGTGACGGTGTAGCCGTTGCAAAAGCTTACCTGCTAGTTCAACCGGATTTAACATTCAGTAAGGCAACAGTAGAAGATACTGCGGCTGAAGAAGCTCGTTTGGATGCTGCATTAGCTAAATCTACTGAAGAATTGCAGCAAATTCGTGAAAAAGCAGCGCAAAGCTTAGGTGAAGCAGAAGCGCAAGTATTTGATGCCCATTTGATGGTTCTTTCAGATCCAGAAATGGTAGGTCAAATCAAGCAAAACATTAAAGACAACAGCGTAAATGCTGAATCAGCGCTAAAAGAAGTAACGGATATGTATATCGGTATGTTCGAAGCAATGGAAGACAATGCTTACATGCAAGAGCGTGCTGCAGATATTCGTGACGTTGCTAAACGTATTTTAGCGCACTTATTAGGCGTTACTTTACCAAATCCATCAATGATCAACGAAGAAGTGGTCGTTGTTGCACATGACTTGACTCCAAGTGATACAGCACAATTAGATCGCAATTTTGTAAAAGCGTTTGTAACAGATATTGGTGGACGTACTTCACATTCTGCTATCATGGCACGTTCTTTAGAAATCCCAGCGATTGTTGGGACAAAAGAAATCACTGCTAAAGTCAAAGAAGGCGATATGTTGGCTGTTAACGGGATCGAAGGCGATGTGATCATCGATCCTACAGAGGAACAAAAAGCTGAATTTGAAAAAGCAGGTGCGGATTACGCAGCACAAAAAGCAGAATGGGAAAAACTAAAAAATGCAGCAACTGTCACAGCTGACGGCAAGCATTTTGAATTAGCTGCAAACATCGGAACACCAAAAGATCTAGTTGGTGTTCATAACAATGGTGGAGAAGCAGTTGGTCTGTACCGTACTGAATTCCTATATATGGATTCTCCGGACTTCCCAACAGAAGATGACCAATACGAAGCTTACAAAGCTGTATTAGAAGGTATGGAAGGAAAACCAGTTGTTGTTCGTACAATGGACATCGGCGGGGATAAAGAACTACCATATCTGCAATTACCTCATGAAATGAATCCATTCTTAGGATATCGTGCATTACGTATCAGTTTATCTGAACAAGGTGACGAAATGTTCCGCACACAAATGCGTGCATTACTTCGTGCATCTGTTCATGGTAACTTACGTATCATGTTCCCTATGGTAGCTACGCTCAAAGAATTCCGCGCAGCAAAAGCGATCTTTGAAGAAGAAAAACAAAAATTGATCAGTGAAGGCAAGGAAGTATCTGATACAATCCAAGTCGGCATCATGATTGAGATTCCAGCAGCAGCAGTCTTAGCAGACAAGTTTGCAAAAGAAGTGGATTTCTTCTCCGTAGGTACGAACGATTTGATTCAATACACAATGGCAGCAGACCGTATGAATGAACGCGTTTCTTACTTGTACCAACCATATAACCCATCAATCTTACGTTTAATCAAAAATGTAATTGATGCAGCACACGCTGAAGGAAAATGGGCAGGTATGTGTGGAGAAATGGCTGGAGATCAAACCGCTGTTCCGTTGCTAGTAGGTATGGGTCTAGATGAGTTCTCAATGAGCGCGACATCTATTCTTAAAACACGTAGTTTAATGAAACGCTTGGACACAGCGAAAATGGCTGAACTTGCTGATCGTGCATTGAAAGAATGCGATACGATGGAAGAAGTCGTTGAACTTGTTCATGAATATGTAAAATAAACAACGTATCAAAAACTGGTGTAGCTTGTAAAAGAGCTACGCCAGCTTTTTTGTTTTCTGTTCTTTTTTAAGAAAACGTTTTTGTCAGCAAGATTAGACAAAAATAGGGCTTAAGTTTGAGTGACAGTTTGGAGGCTATGTTATACTATATAAATGAAGGGGGACGTAAGGTGAAGGTATTATTATATTTTGAAAGTGAAAAGATGCTTGCAAAATCTGGCATCGGGCGTGCGCTTGATCATCAAAAACGTGCTCTGACGGAAGTCGGTATCTCTTATACACTAGACGACAAAGATGATTATGACATCCTGCACATCAATACATACGGAATCAATAGTCATAATATGGTCAATAAAGCCAGAAGAGAAGGTAAAAAAGTTGTCTATCATGCGCATTCAACAGAGGAAGACTTCCGAAATTCCTTTATCGGATCGAACCAGCTTTCTCCTATTGTAAAAAAATATTTGGTTGGATTGTACCAAAAAGCGGACTATTTGATCACGCCAACACCTTATTCAAAACAGTTGTTGGAAAGCTATGGTATCCGTGTACCGATTCAAGCTATTTCCAATGGGATCGACCTAGAGAAATATCGCCCTGATCCAATGAAAGAACAAAAGTTCAGAGAGTATTTCAAACTATCTCCGGATCAAAAAGTAATCATTTGTGTCGGTTTGTTTTTCGAACGTAAAGGAATCATTGATTTCGTAGAAATTGCTAAGAAGATGCCCGACTATACATTCATTTGGTTTGGTCATGTTCCGATGTACTCGATTCCTCGAAACATTCGAAAAATTGTAAAAGAAGACCATCCTGAGAATGTTCTGTTTCCTGGATATATACGAGGGGAAATCATCGAAGGAGCATATTCAGGTGCAGATCTATTCTTTTTTCCTTCTTATGAAGAGACGGAAGGAATCGTTGTTTTAGAAGCTTTAGCAAGCAAGCAAAATGTACTTGTTCGAGATATTCCAGTGTATAATGGCTGGTTAGAAGATAGCAAGAACTGCTATATGGGGAAGACAAACGAAGCGTTTATCCAACTGATTCAACAGATTACCAATGAAGAGCTACCGAGTTTGACACAAGCCGGTTATCAAACAGCAAAAGAACGAAGTATCAATAAAATCGGTGAAGAACTAAAAAACGTATATGAAAGTGTGCTGAATGAAAAAGTCTCTAGCAAATTAAAAAAAGTACATCAGACAAAGGACTAGTTTGGAGGCGAAAAACATGAAAATCGGCTTTTTTACCGATACCTACTTTCCGCAAGTCAGCGGAGTGGCTACATCGATCAAAACATTAAAACAAGAATTAGAAAAACATGGGCATGAAGTCTATATCTTTACGACAACCGATCCGAATGCGGACAAGTTGGAAAAAGATGTGATTCGAATGCCAAGTGTACCGTTTATTTCTTTCAAGGATCGAAGAGTTGTTGTTAGAGGCATGTGGTATGCTTATTTGGTTGCCAAAGAACTAGAATTAGATCTGATCCATACCCATACAGAATTCGGAGCAGGAATACTCGGGAAGATGGTAGCTAAGAAGTTGAAATTACCCCTGATCCATACTTACCATACGATGTATGAAGATTACCTTCATTATATCGGTAAAGGAAAAGTGATCAGGCAATCCCATGTAAAATACTTATCCAGATTATTTGCCAATCATACGACAGGTGTAGTCTGTCCAAGTGAACGTGTTATTGATACATTACGTAGCTATGGTGTAGTAGCACCGCTTCGTGTGATTCCTACTGGTATCGACATTGAGAAGTTCAAACGTTCTGATATCACTCAGGAGGATATCAACAAGTTAAGGGAGTCGTTAGGACTTCAGGAAAATCATCTGATGATTCTTTCTTTAAGCAGGATTTCTTATGAGAAAAATATCCAAGCATTGGTTAACGGATTTCCTCAGGTTATCTCGGCTTACCCTAATGCCAGATTAGTTATTGTAGGAAAAGGTCCTTATGTAGAAGAGTTAGAGGAATTGATTTCCGAACTGCAGTTAGAAGAATTTGTGCAGTTCACAGGAGAAGTGGACAATAATGATGTAGCCCTTTATTATAAAGCGGCAGATTATTTTGTCAGTGCTTCTACTTCAGAGACACAAGGGCTTACTTATACCGAAGCGATGGCAGCCGGCACGCCTTGTGTCGTAGAAGGAAATGCTTATTTGAACCGATTGTTCGATCATCCTTCATTAGGGAAAACTTTTGAAACCGATGAAGACTTTGCACCCGCACTTATTGATTATATTTCCAGTGAAGTCCCTAGAGATTCGAAGGTTTTAGAAGCCAAACTTTATGACATTTCGTCTACTCATTTCGGCGAAGCCATGATCGAATTTTATCAAGATATGGTTGTTTACCATGAAGAAGAGATGCGAAGAAAAGAAGAAGAAGATTCGATTGAACGAATCAAAATCAAATTAAATTCATTTAAAAGATAAAATTCAAACATTTTTTATAAAAAAATCCTTGTTTCTAGCGTATACTAGCATAGAAGCAAGGATTTTTGATTTTTAGGAGGTCGAAAGAATGAAACTAGGTTTTATCGGAACAGGCGTTATGGGAAGTGCTGTTGTACGCCATCTACTAGAAGCAGGTCACGAAGTCGCTGTTTATAATCGGACAAAAGCAAAAGCTGATCCTTTAGTAACAGAAGGAGCTGTCTGGGCGGATACACCAAAGGCTGTAGCAGAACAAAGCAATATTCTGTTCACAATGGTAGGTTATCCTAAAGATGTAGAAGAAATCTACTATGGAGAATCGGGGATTTTTTCTGCAGATGTCTCAGGACGTATTTTAGTTGATTTGACTACAAGTACACCAACTCTGGCAGAAAAAATTGCAAAAACAGCAAAAGAAAAAGGTGCAGATGCGTTAGATGCACCGGTGTCAGGCGGTGACTTAGGAGCAAAGAATGGCACACTGACAATCATGGTAGGTGGAGAAGAATCGGTCTATGATCAAGTACTTCCTTTATTCAAGGAATTTGGTACGACATTTACATTGCATGGCTCTGCTGGGAAAGGTCAGCATACGAAAATGGCCAATCAAATCATGATCGCAGGCACGATGACAGGAATGACGGAAATGCTTGTCTATGCACAAAAAAACGGTCTCGATTTAGAAAAAGTGATTGAGACACTTTCGGGAGGAAGTGCAGCTAACTGGTCTTTAAGTAATTATTCCCCACGTATCTTGAAAGAAGACTACACGCCTGGTTTTTTTGTCAAACATTTTATCAAAGATTTAAAGATTGCATTAGAAGAAGCAGAAAAAATGAACCTTGTATTGCCAGCAACCATCCAAGCATTGAAACTATATGAAGAGTTGGCAGATAAAGGTTTTGAGAATGACGGAACACAAGCGTTGATCAAACTTTGGTGGCCTGAAGGGAAAATACCAGAAAAAAAATCATAAAAAACGAGTTTTTTTAGAGAAAATCAATGCAAGTAGGCTATGCTTTTGATACAATATAACAGAAATAAGAAAAGGAGGACCTCCGATGACACATTCACAATTAGTCGCAATCATAAAACGACTGGAGGCTATGGTCGAGTCAGCAGATAATGAACTGCAAGTTCGCCGTTTTGAAAAAGAAGGCGTAGAAAAGTGTACAGTAACTTATGATAAAGCGACCGATACGTTTGAATTAACTGAAACAGATACTCATCAGCAATACGAATTCGATAATATCGATATCGTAGCGATGGAAATCTATGACTTAATCCAATAAATTTTAGGATAATTGACATTTGAAGTTGAAGATGCCTAAAAGAAGCCGAGAAGCAGCTAATTTAGTTGCTTTTCAGCTTCTTTTTTGTTTAATTGTTCCATTTCGATCTGTTCCTTTCCTAATTTTTTGCGGTAACTAATCAAAATTTGTACAGGATCGATTTCTTCTTTTGATAATTGGCGTTTCAAAGATAAATGAGCTTCTTTTTTTTCATAATAAAAGTCAGGTGGATTGTCCCCAGAAGCAATCATTGTTTCTGCAAGCTGTCCGTAACAAATAAGGTAGTGCTTTTTCTGACTTTCATCCGCTGCCAGTGGCATGCTGAATGTGAGGGATGGTGTTCTTAAAAACTGCTTTTGTTCTTGGATCCGTCTGATGAAATAAGTAACTAATTCGATATCTTTTTGAAGCATGCCAGCTTTTTCGAAATTCAGCTGATAGATGAAATGTTGTTGTCTCTTTTTCAAGTAAGTCAGCAGTTTTTTATTGCGACCCTGAAACAGTCCTTGGATCTCCTTCTTTTTCTGTTCAAAAGTCATTTCCTGTAAGTCAGGAAGCTGGACTCGCAAAGCTAATAAGCTGATTTCAGACAACCAAGGCATTTGATACGTTTCTTCCATTATACGCAAAATAGACGGCATTTTTTTATAGAGACGAAAAGGCCCGTATGTTCGAGCCGTAGGAGTATCTGTTAATACAAATCCCTTATTGGAAATATGTACATAATTGTAGTTACTGAAATAATTCATTTGTCGGTTATAAAAAGGACGGTAATGTTGGATCAGTTGACACTCAAGCAACAAAGCATCTAATTCTGTATCTACTACGACGAAATCAAAATCTGTTATATGATGAATCATACGTAATACTTTTTTTGAATGCTGTTTATTCTGATGAAAATAGCTGCTTACTCTATTTTTGAGCCGTTTTGCTTTACCAACATAGATGACCATCCCTTCTTGGTTTTTCATAAGATAGACACCCGGCAGCATGGGGAGATTTTTTATTTTTTCTTTTAACATAGGGTCTCCTTTCACGCTTTGAATAAAAAGACTATAACAAATTTTGAAATAATGGACAAGTTTTAGGAAATTGGATCATTCTATCAACAAGAAATACTTTGATAATCAAAATATGTCAGTATAATAGTTTTTCTAATAAAGTAAATAAAAAATGCTGATCTATCAGTTTTTTTAAATGAGTAAAATCTTAAAATAAACTCATATAGCAAAAAAATGAACTTTTACGGTTGCATTTTGAAAAAAGTTAAGATATAGTTTGAACATCAAAAGATTTGATAATCAAACTAATTAGTGGACGGTGGAACATGGAACCAGATTTAAAAACAGTAAATGATTATCTTGTTAGTGTCTTCAATGATATTTTGACAATCGAAGAGTCTGAGTTGAAAAAATCTCAATTCAAAGATCTGTCAATCACAGAGATGCACACGATCGAGGCAATCGGGATGTACAAGAAAAAAACAACTTCAGAAGTAGCCAAAGAACTATCAATTACTGTTGGGACCTTGACCACTGCTATTAACAAGTTAGTAAAAAAAGGCTATGTCGAACGTATCCGCAGTGAAGATGACCGTCGTGTTGTAAAGTTGGGACTAACGAAAAAAGGAAAGTTACTGTTTCGGGTCCATCAGCATTTTCATCGTGAAATGGTCAAGAACATCTTAGAAGGAATGGCTACGGAAGAACAGCATGCCTTGCTGGATGCACTGAAAAACTTGCATGACTTCTTGCAAGACTATAAGTGAGGATATTTAATGGAACAATTTGGAATGATTACTGCAACAGCCAGCGTCCTTCCTGAAAAGATCATTACGAATAATGATCTTTCCAAGATGATGGATACCTCGGATGAATGGATTTCATCAAGGACGGGTATTCGTGAACGAAGATGTGTAACAAATCAGGAGACATCTGATTTATGCATCTTAGTGGCGGAAAAATTGATGCAACAAAAAAAGCTGAACCCTAAAGATTTGGATTTTATCTTAGTAGCAACAATGTCGCCCGATTACACGACACCATCTGTAGCAGCACAAGTACAAGGAAAATTGGGAGCAGCTAATGCTATTGCTTTCGATATCAGCGCGGCATGCTCAGGATTTGTTTATGCGTTAAGCATGGCTGAAAAAATGATCCGCTGCGGCTCAACTAAAGGATTGGTAATTGGTGGTGAAACACTGTCTAAGCTAATCGATTGGTCTGATCGCACGACTGCTGTATTATTTGGTGATGGAGCAGGCGGGGTTCTCTTAGAAGCAAACCCACAAAAAAAATTGCTGAAAGAAAAATTAGCAACTGATGGTACCAGAAGTACCTCACTGACTGCTGGCTACCAGCAAAATAAAAACCCGTTCTATTCAGAAGATTCAGAAGGTTCGTATTATTTGCGAATGACCGGCAGAGATATTTTTGATTTCGCCGTTCGAGATGTTGCAAACAATATCCAAGAAGTTATGATAGACACGCCAGTTGATTATCTGCTTTTGCATCAGGCAAATCTCAGGATCATTGAGAAAATCGCCCGAAAAGTAAAGATGCCGCAAGAAAAATTCCTGACCAATATGGATAAGTACGGGAATACCTCTGCTGCAAGTATCCCTATTTTATTGGATGAAGCAGTTTCTAGCGGAAAGATCACCTTGGGAAAACAACAGAAAGTAATATTTACAGGCTATGGCGGAGGTTTAACGTGGGGAAGTATCCTCATGGAGCTGTAAACTGTTAAATTATAAAAATAAAAAAGCAAACAATATCGGAGGAATATATTATTATGGTATTCGAAAAAATTCAAGAAATCATTGCAGAAGAATTAGGAAAAGAAACTGAAGAAATCAAATTGACTACTGACATCCAAGAAGACTTAGAAGCTGACAGCTTGGATTTATTCCAAATCATCAATGAAATTGAAGATGAATTTGATGTAAAAATCGAAACAGAAGACGGAATCAAAACGGTTCAAGATTTAGTGACTTACGTAGAAAAACAAACTGCATAATCATTAAAATTAGGTTGGGGGCTGGGACATTTCCTGAAATAGGGATGTCTCGGCCTTTTTGAATAAGAAGAATCAAACATATATTCTGGATATATTGGAGAAAAACATGAAAACAGCATTCTTATTTAGTGGCCAAGGTGCACAATATCAAGGTATGGGAAAAGATTTATATGAAGAAGCCGTTGTAAAGCAGACATTTGATGAAGCAAGTGAGATTCTCGGCTACTATATGGCCGACCTCTGCTTTTCAGAAAATGAACGTTTGGATCAGACACAATATACACAGCCAGCTATTCTAACAGTCAGCATTGCGTATTATCGCTTATTGAAGGAGCATGGAATCGTCCCAGATGCAGCTTTAGGACTGAGTTTAGGAGAATATTCGGCATTAGTAGCCAGTGATGCGTTATCCTTCACTGAAGCCGTTGCACTAGTAGCGAAGAGAGGCGCTTATATGACGGAAGCTGCCCCAGCTGGAAGCGGAAAAATGGTCGCAGTAATGAATGCACCGATTGAGACGATTGAGGAAAGCTGTCATGAAGCAAGCAAGTACGGCATCGTGTCTCCTGCTAATTACAATACACCTCAGCAGATCGTGATCGGTGGCGAAGAAAAAGCCGTAGATGAAGCTGTTTTGCTCTTAAAAGAAAAAGGAATCAAAAGGATGATCCCACTAAATGTCAGTGGACCTTTCCATACAGCTATTTTAGCACCAGCATCAAAAAAACTGGCGAAGGATCTAAGTCATATTCAATTTTCTGACCCTTCTTTTCCAGTCATCAGCAACACAACAACGGAAATAATGAAGAAAGAGACGATAGCGGGACTACTTGAACAGCAAGTCATGCAACCTGTTCGTTTCTACGAGAGTATCCATAAATTAAAAACAATCGGTATCGAGCAAGTCATTGAAGTCGGTCCCGGAAAAGTATTAAGCGGATTTATGAAAAAAATTGATAAAACGATACCAGTTCTGCGTGTTGAGAATAAGCAGACATTTGATGAAACAATAGCAAAATTATAAGGAGGAAGGTTATGGATGTAAAAGGGAAAAATGTATTTATCACAGGTAGCACAAGAGGAATTGGCAAAGCGATGGCCTTAGCTTTTGCAAAAGCTGGAGCAAATATTATTTTGAATGGGCGCGGAGAGATTCCAAAAGAAAAGATAGAAGAAATTGAAGCATTCGGTGTAAAATGCGTAGGAGTTTCCGGCGATATCTCTGATTATGAGAAAGCAGGACAAATGATCAAAGAAGCAGAAGAAAAGCTTGGATCGATCCATATCTTAGTAAACAATGCCGGAATCACAAATGACAAACTTGTGATGCGGATGGATGCAGAAGATTTCAAAAAATGTCTGGATATCAATTTGATCGGTACCTTCAATATGACGCAGCACGTTTTGAAAAAAATGATGAAACAGCGAGAAGGGGCCATCATCAATCTCTCTAGTGTATCTGGATTGATTGGAAATATCGGACAAGCAAATTATGCAGCTAGCAAAGCTGGTGTCGTAGGATTGACAAAATCGGTTGCACGAGAAGCTGCGACTAGAGGTATCACATGCAACACCATTGCACCAGGATTCATCACAACTGATATGACGGAATTTTTAGCAGATAAAGTCAAGGAGCAAGCGGAAAAGCAAATTCCAATGCAACGTTTCGGACAAGTAGAAGATGTTGCACAAACAGCAGTTTTCTTAGCACAAAATCCATATATCACCGGCCAAGTCATCAATGTCGATGGCGGATTGGTCATGCACGGATAAGAAAAGGAGAGCAAATAAATGAATCGAGTGGTAATTACTGGCTATGGAGTCACTTCACCTATTGGAAATGACGCAGACAGCTTTTTGAATAGCTTAAAAGAGGGTACGAATGGCATCGCACCGATCACTAAATTTGATGCTTCAGAAACAGGGATTACCTTAGCGGGTGAAGTCAAAGATTTCCCTTACGATAAATATTTTATTAAAAAAGATAGCAAACGAATGGATATGTTTTCGATCTATGGGATCTACGCTGCTTTAGAAGCAATGGAGATAAGCGGTTTAGATAAAGAAAAAATGAATCAAGACCGGTTTGGTGTCATCATCGGATCAGGAATCGGTGGTCTTCCGACAATCGAAAATCAAGTTATCCGTCTGCATGAAAAAGGCGCAAAACGAGTTTCTCCAATGTTCGTGCCAATGGCGATTGCCAACATGGCAGCTGGAAATATTGCTTTACGAGTAGGCGCAAAAGGTATCTGTACAGCTATCGTAACAGCTTGTGCTAGCGGAACGAATTCAATCGGTGAAGCATTCCGTAACATCAAACATGGCTATTCAGATGTCATTCTTGCTGGAGGAACAGAAGCAACGATTTGTGAGATGGGGATTGCTGGATTTGCAGCTTTAACTGCACTTTCGGAATCAACTGATCCTAATCGTGGTTCGATCCCGTTTGATGAAAATCGAAATGGTTTTGTGATGGGGGAAGGAGCAGGTGTTCTAGTTCTTGAATCTTTAGAGCATGCACAAGCTCGCGGTGCCAAAATCTATGGAGAAATCGTTGGATACGGTTCAAATTGTGATGCTTACCATATGACAGCCCCTACTCCAGATGGTTCTGGTGCGTCTAAAGCAATGAAGCTTGCGATGGAAGAAGCTGGTATACAGCCGGCGCAAGTTGGATATATCAATGCGCACGGAACGAGTACGCCAGCTAATGACCAGGCAGAAGCAAAAGCAATCCAACTCGCACTAGGTGAAAATTTCAGAGATACTTATGTCAGCAGTACGAAATCAATGACTGGACATTTATTGGGAGCAGCCGGCGGGATCGAAGCATTAGCCACTCTGATGGCATTGGAACATCAATTTATCCCACCTACGATCAATGTAGAAAAACAAGATCCTGAGATTGATTTGACAGTTGTCAAAAACGAAAGCAAACCTGCAAGCTTTACTTATGCAATGAGCAATTCATTAGGGTTTGGCGGACATAATGCGGTTCTTTGTATGAAACGCTGGGAGGAATAATTTTGGATATCAATGAAATTAGAGAATTAGTTAGTCAATTTGATCAATCTTCGCTAACGGAATTTGACTTGCGTGAAGGTCAATTTGAATTGTACATGAATAAAAATAAAACAAGTCGAGGCATGAATATGGTTCAAACAAACGAAACGTTGCCAGTTTCGGAGCCAGTTAACGCCATGCCTGAACAAGCAACAACTGTTCCAGAACCAACGAAGGAAAAAGAATCGGTAGTATTTGATGGAATCGAGGTTGTTTCGCCAATCGTGGGAATCGTTTATCTGCAACCGGCACCAGACAAATCAGCTTTCAAAAAAGAAGGTGATCAAGTTGCCAAAGGAGAAGTTATCTGCATTATTGAAGCGATGAAACTAATGAATGAGATAACTAGTGAGGCCGATGGAGTAATCACAGAAATCCTTGTAGAAAACGAGTCAGTTGTTGAATATGGGCAGCCACTCTTTAGGATCCAGCCAAAATAAGCAAAGCAGGAAAGAGGGAAATAAATGAACATACAAGAAATCAAAGAAATTATTCCGCATCGTTATCCAATGCTTTTGATTGATCGAGTGGAAGAGATGGTTGAAGGAGAACGGATCATTGCTAAGAAAAATGTAACGATCAACGAGCCCTTTTTTCAAGGACATTTTCCAGAAGAGCCTGTTATGCCAGGGGTACTGATTGTTGAAGCAATGGCGCAAGCAGGAGCAGTCGCATTACTTTCTCTTGAACAGTTCAAGGGTAAAACGGCTTACTTCGGCGGATTAGACAAAGCAAAATTCCGTAAGAAAGTTACACCGGGCGATACCTTATATCTTGAAGTTGAGATATTGAAAGTGAAAGCCTCAGCCGGAATAGGCAAAGGAATCGCTAAGGTTGACGGTAAAAAAGTAGCCGAAGCGGAATTAACCTTTATGATTGGATAGGTGAAATATGTTTTCTAAAGTCTTGATAGCTAACCGTGGCGAAATCGCTGTGCGTATCATTCGTGCATGCCGCGAATTAGGGATCCAAACCGTAGCGATATATTCAGAGGCAGATGCCGAAGCACTTCATACACAGCTAGCAGATGAAGCAATCTGTATTGGTCCGGCAAAAGCGGTTGATTCATATCTGAATGTTCAAGAAGTACTGAGCGCTGCAATCGTAACAAAAGCTGAAGCAATTCATCCAGGTTTTGGATTTTTATCTGAAAATAGCCGGTTTGCCTCCATGTGTGAAGAGTGCAATATCACATTTATTGGTCCTAAAAGCGCAACAATTGATGCAATGGGGAATAAAATCAATGCGCGTCAATTGATGCAAGAAGCAAATGTCCCGGTCATCCCAGGAAGTACTGGTGTATTATCTACTGTAGAAGAAGCATTGGAAATAGCAGACAGGATCGGTTATCCAGTGATGCTGAAAGCAGCTGCAGGCGGTGGCGGGAAAGGCATTCGAAAAGTTCAATCAAAAGAAGAACTTCCACAGCATTTTTCTTCAGCTCAGCAAGAAGCAGCAGCGGCATTTGGAAATGATGATATGTATTTGGAAAAAATCATTTATCCTGCTCGCCATATAGAAGTTCAGATTTTAGGTGATCATTTTGGCAATGTCATTCATTTAGGTGAACGAGATTGTTCTTTGCAACGTAACAATCAAAAAGTACTGGAAGAATCTCCTTCTGTAGTGATCTCACAATCAAAAAGAGAAGCACTAGGAGACGCTGCTGTTCGAGCAGCTAAAGCAGTCAATTATGAAAATGCCGGAACGATCGAGTTTCTGATGGATGAAGAAGGCGATTTTTATTTCATGGAGATGAATACTCGAATCCAAGTGGAACATCCCGTCACAGAAATGGTCACAGGGATCGATTTAGTAAAAAAACAGGTGGAGATAGCAGCCGGCGAACCTTTGAATGTGCGTCAAGAAGAAGTAGTATTCCAAGGACACGCCATCGAGTGCCGAATCAATGCAGAAAATCCCGCTTTTCATTTTGCTCCTTCACCAGGGAAAATCCAAAACTTGCTACTTCCAGCAGGTGGGATGGGGTTGCGGGTAGACAGTGCGGTTTATCCAGGCTATACGATCCCGCCATATTATGATTCAATGATTGCGAAAATTATTGTCCATGGAAATACACGTTTTGAAGCATTGATGAAGATGCAGCGAGCCTTAAGTGAATTTATCACAGAAGGGGTCATTACGAACGCAGAATTTCAGATGGATTTGATTAGTCATCCAGCAGTAATAGCAGGTGATTACAGCACAGCATTTTTACAAGAAGAATTTTTACCGAATTGGACACCAGAAACGGAGATAGGAGGCGCATAGATGGCTCTGTTTAAGAAAAAGAAATATATTCGGATCAATCCTAATAGAGAGAGCAAACCTGCTAACTCGCCATCTGTTCCCGATAACATGTGGGCGAAGTGTCCAAATTGCAAACATATCCTTTATACGAAAGACATCGGTGAAGAAAAAGTATGCCCCCATTGCGGATACGCTTTTCGAATCGGTGCATGGCAGCGTCTAGCTTTGATCATTGATGAAAAAAGTTTTGAAGAATGGGATACGGATCTTGTAACCGAAGATCCGCTAGCATTTCCTGAATATACGGAAAAAATAAAAAAAATGCAAGATAAAACGGGGCTCCATGAAGCAGTCCTCACTGGTAAAGCAACCATTCAGGGAATCCCCTTCATTATTGGAGTGATGGATCCCAATTTTATCATGGGAAGTATGGGCACGATTGTTGGAGAAAAAATCACTAGGTTATTCGAACGAGCAACAAAGGAAAAACTCCCAGTCGTTTTGTTCACGGCTTCAGGAGGCGCTCGGATGCAAGAAGGCATCTTTTCTCTGATGCAGATGGCGAAAATCTCTGCTGCTGTCAAACGGCACAGTAATGAAGGCCTTTTTTATCTAACTGTTTTGACAGACCCGACGACCGGAGGAGTAACTGCCAGTTTTGCAATGGAAGGTGATATCATTTTAGCAGAACCCCAAAGCTTGATTGGTTTTGCTGGAAGACGTGTCATCGAACAGACGATCAAGCAGGAACTTCCAGAAGATTTTCAAAAGGCCGAATTCTTATTGTCTCATGGTTTCGTCGATCAGATTGTTCCCCGCATGGAATTGAAGCAGAAAATCCATACGCTTCTTGAATTGCATACACAGAAAGGATGGATAGATCGTGGATAAAACAGCACATGATGTCGTTCAGTTAGCAAGAGCTAAAGAACGATGGACTAGCTTGGACTTTTTTGAAGAGATCTTCGATTCTTTCGAGGAATGCCATGGTGACCGTTTATTTGCAGATGACGAAGCGATTGTTGGTGGCATCGCTCGATTAGATGGCAAACCAGTAACAGTGATAGGTATTCAAAAAGGAAGGGATCTTCAGGAAAATATCCGCAGAAATTTTGGTTCTCCTCATCCTGAAGGCTATCGCAAAGCTTTACGACTGATGAAGCAAGCGGAAAAGTTCAATAGACCGGTGATTACATTGATCAATACAGCAGGTGCCTATTGCGGTATAGGAGCAGAAGAGCGTGGCGAGGGAGAAGCAATTGCCAAAAATCTGCTCGAAATGTCTGATTTAAAAGTACCAATCATCGCCGTCATCATTGGTGAAGGTGGAAGTGGCGGTGCCCTTGCTCTAGGTTTAGCGGATGAAGTCTGGATGCTAGAAGAAACGATCTATGCTGTACTTTCCCCAGAAGGGTTTGCTTCGATTTTGTGGAAAGACGGCAGTCGCGCTGCAGAAGCAGCCGAGTTGATGAAAATTACTGCACCAGAACTACGTGAGCTAGGAATCGTGGATCGAGTGATTCCTGAAACGTTCAACGGCGAGCAGTTGCCACGGCAAAAAGTTGCTCACATCATGAAAAAAGCGTTGATTGAAAAATTGACGGAACTTGTTCGATTCGACCAGCATGAACTACTGGAAAAACGATACAAGAGGTTCCGCCAATATTAGGTGTTTAACAACTAAGCAAAGAGTAAAGAATGATTCTTGCTCGCTTAGTTGTTTTTTGTTTCTAAATTTTTCTGTGATCAATCTTTATTTTTGGTCATTTTGTAAAGAAATGCTTTTTCTGAAAGAGGAACGAGTATAGAGGTAGTTTTTTTTGCTGATATGCAGTATAATACGGGGTTGAGGAGTACTTTATGTGCTCCTTCATTTTTTGCAGATGAGGAGACAACATGTTTTCAAATTACAAACCAACATGGATGGTAGAAGCCATCTATCAGATTACACCTGCCCAATTAAAGAATCTAGGCATCAAAGCAGTATTGACAGATTTAGACAATACGTTGATTGCATGGAATAATCCAGATGGAACAGAAGAGTTGCTTACGTGGATTTTAGAAATGAAAAATGCAGGAATCCCTGTTGTTGTTGTTTCAAACAATAATTCAAAACGTGTCGCGCGAGCGATTGAAAAATTTGATCTTTTGTATGTTGCACGAGCAATGAAACCTTTAGCAAGAGGGATCAACATAGCAAAGAAACAATTGGATTTAGCAGATGATGAGATAGTAATGGTAGGCGATCAGATCATGACTGATATACGTGGAGCCAACCGTGCAGGGATACGTAGCATCCTTGTAAAACCCATCATCGCAACAGATAGTTGGAAGACACAATTTAATCGTTTTTGGGAAAAAAGAATTATGGCCTATCTATTAGCAAAATACCCTGATATGGGCTGGCGAGGTGGAATCGAATGACAGAAGAATTACAATGTATCGGCTGTGGTACCGTTATACAAACAAGCAAACCCGGTGAATTAGGATACACGCCGCAAACGGCTTTGGAAAAAGGGTTAGCTTCCGGGGAAGTCTATTGTCAGCGTTGTTTCAGATTACGCCATTATAATGAGATCCAAGATGTCTCATTGACGGATGACGACTTTTTACGCTTACTGAATGAATTAGGGCAAAAAGATGCATTGATTGTCAATGTGGTGGATATTTTTGACTTCAATGGTTCACTGATTCCAGGACTACACCGTTTTGTCGGTGATAATCCAGTACTTTTAGTGGGAAACAAAGTGGATATATTACCGAAATCATTGAAAAAACCTAAATTAACACAATGGATGAAGGAACGTGCTCACGAAGCAGGGATTCGTCCAGTAGATGTATTACTAACTAGTGCTAAGAAATCTCATGAGATGACGGAACTATTAGAAAAAATTGAAGAATACCGCGATGGACGGGATGTCTATATCGTCGGAGTAACAAACGTAGGGAAATCAACGCTTATCAATCAAATCATCAAAAATACAGCGGGAGTACAAGATGTGATCACAACCTCACAGTTTCCCGGAACGACCTTGGATAAAATCGAGATTCCTTTAGATGATGGACATTTTTTGATTGATACACCGGGGATCATCCATCGACATCAAATGGCGCACTACTTAGGTAAAAAAGATTTGCGGATCATTGCCCCGTTAAAAGAAATCAAACCTAAAGTTTATCAGCTGAATGAAGGGCAAACACTTTTCTTGGGTGGACTTGCAAGGTTTGATTTTATCAGCGGCAATCGTGCTTCATTTATTGCTTATGTGTCAAATGATGTAAATATTCATCGAACGAAACTGGAAAAAGCAGACGAATTTTATCAAAAACATGTAGGTGGATTATTACAGCCTCCTCGTCCTGATGAAGTCGAGGCATTTCCGGAGCTTGTTCGTTTTGAGTTTTCTGTGAAAGAAAAAACAGACATCGTTTTTGCCGGTCTAGGCTGGATCACTGTAACAGCGCCAGCAGTAATTGCGGGCTGGGCGCCAAAGGGTGTAGATGTATTGAAACGCAAAGCATTGATTTAAGGAAGAAGGAAAATTATGAGTTTAAGAGGAAAACAAAAGCGTTTTTTACGTAGCAAAGCGCATCATCTTCAGCCGATTTTTCAAATCGGTAAAGGTGGAATTAATTCAGCAATGATCGTCCAAATTGAAGAAGCTTTAGAAAAAAGAGAACTGATCAAAGTATCTCTACTTCAAAATACAGATGAGGTTGCAGAAGAAGCAGCTCAAGTATTAGAAAAAGAAATCGATTGTGAAATCGTCCAAATCATTGGACGAGTGATCGTATTATACAAACCTTCTACAAAAGAAAAGTATCAAAGGTTATCAAATGAAGTAAAAGCAATATAAGGAGTGACCATGATGAATACGCAAGCTAAGACATTTGTTCATTCACAACTATTTCCTAAAGAAATGCCTCAATTCTTAGAGAAGAAAAAGCAAGTAGGGATCCTAGGTGGAACGTTCAATCCCGTTCACCTTGCTCATTTAGTGATGGCTGAACAAGCTGGCCGGAATTTAGGTCTTGACCGCGTATTTTTAATGCCTTCTTATCAGCCGCCTCATGTTGATGAGAAAGAGACGATTGATGCAAAACACCGACTCAACATGTTGGAATTAGCGGTGGAAGACAACCCTTTTTTGCAGATTGAAACGATTGAATTAGCTCGTGGTGGGAAAAGCTACACCTATGATACGATGAAGGAATTGACACAAAACAATCCGGATACAGATTATTACTTTATTATCGGCGGGGATATGGTAGAATATTTGCCAAAATGGTATAAAATTGATGAGTTGACTTCGATGGTCAATTTTGTGGGCATACGTCGACCAGGTTACACAACAGATACGCCATATCCTGTGATTTGGGTAGATGTACCTGAAATCGACATAAGTTCCACAAAAATACGTCAAAAGATCAAAGAAGGCTGTTCTATCCGCTATCTTGTTCCAGATAAAGTAATTGATTATATCCAAAATGAAGGGTTGTATGAAGATGGACTATAGTAATGAATATACTGCTTATTCTAGAGAAAACCTGATGCAAAAAATACAGATGAGAATGAGCGAACAACGTTTCAAGCATGTGCTTGGAGTAGAAGAAACAGCTGTTGCTCTTGCCAAAAAATACGGTGCTTCTCCTGAAAAAGCTAGTATCGCTGCATTGACACACGATTATGCGAAAGAACGACCAGATGAGGAGTTCAAAATGGTGATCGTAAGAGACGGTTTTGATCCAGAATTATTGAATTATAATAATGCTATCTGGCATGGGCTTGTTGGTGCTTCATTTGTAGAACGGGAATTAGGAATCACTGATTCAGAGATTCTTCACGCGATACGAGTGCATACGACTGGCGCTGCTAAAATGAGTCTCCTGGACAAAATCATTTATGTAGCAGATTATATTGAACCAGGTCGGGATTTTCCTGGGGTGCAAGATGCACGGACAATTGCATGGGTTGATCTAGATGAAGCAGTAGCATTTGAAACAAAACATACGCTATCCCATCTACTTGCACAAGAACAACAGATTTATCCAAAAACAATCGAAACATATAATTACTGGGTAGCAAAAAAATAAGCCACTCAATATTAGGAGGAAATCATCATAGATAGTAAAGAACAATTAAAAATTGCGGTTAAAGCAGCAGATTCAAAACGGGCAGAAGACATTATCGCTTTAGACGTTCGAAATGTTTCCTTGTTAGCAGATTATTTTATGATCTGTTCAGCAAATAGTGAACGTCAAATCAACGCAATTACAGAAGAAATCATTGATAAAGAAGAAGAAAACAAATATGAAGTAAAACGTATTGAAGGAAAAGAAGGCGGAAAATGGGTATTGATCGACCTTGGAGATTTGATCGTACATGTTTTCCATGCGCCAGAACGAAGCTTCTATAATTTGGAAAAACTATGGTCAGATGCGCCGTTAGTCGATCTTAATGAATGGTTGGATTAACATGGCTTATGAAACATTTGCTTTCATTTACGATGAAGTGATGGACGAAATGCTTTACCAGCAGTGGTTAGCTTTTTCGAAACGTCATTTGCAAGAAGACACAAAAAATATTTTGGAACTGGCGTGCGGTACTGGAGCATTAGCGGTTGCCTTTGCAAAAGATGGATATGAAGTGACAGGGTTAGACCTTTCAGAAGAGATGTTGATGATCGCAAGCCAGCGAGCATATGAAGAAGACGCATCGATCCAATTTGTAGAAGGCAATATGCTCGATTTATCAGAAATCGGTCAATATCAAGCAATTACTTGTTTTTCTGATTCGTTGTGCTACATGAAAAATAGACAAGAGGTACAGCAAGTTTTTGATGAAGTCTATCAAGCGTTAGAAGAAAATGGCCGATTTTTATTTGACGTGCACTCCACCTATCAAGTAGACGAGGTTTTTCCAGAATATAGCTATCATTATCAAGGGGATAATTTTGCTTTTTTATGGGATAGCTATCCAGGAAGTGAGAAACACAGCATCGAACATTTTTTGACTTTTTTCGTTGAGGAACCAGAAGGATCTGGGCGATTTATCCGTGAAGATGAACTACATGAAGAGCGTACCTATCCATTGGAAAGCTATTTAAGAATGCTGGAAAACAGTGGGTTTTCGAAAGTCGAAGCATTTTCTGATTTTACAGACGAAGCAGCATCAGAGAAATCAAAGCGCTGGTTCTTCGTAGCATACAAAGACTAGCAATTTTGCCTGCTCGAGTTAACAAGAAAAAGAATAAATCTTCAACATAAATTATATATCCGAACGATATAGGCATTGCTCTTGCGGTGCAGCTTTTCTTCGCAGAAGTATTGTGTTTGCGAGAATAGTTTATATAGTTCGGGTATTTTTTCTGATTTTTGACTTTTCCTTACTTGTCTCTAGTGTTTTTTTATCGATAAACTATGAAGGAGGACGGACATGAAAAGCTGCGGGATTATCGTAGAGTACAATCCATTTCACAATGGACATCGCTATCATGCTGAAATGGCACGAAAAACAACAGGAGCAGAGGTCGTCATTGCTGTAATGAGCGGGAATTTTTTGCAACGAGGCGAACCGGCTATCATCGATAAATGGCATCGTGCGAATGAAGCTTTGCAAAATGGTGTGGATTTAGTAGTAGAGCTTCCTGTCGAATGGGCGGTTCAGTCAGCTGATTATTTCGCTAAAGGTGCAGTGAAAATCTTGCAAGCATTGGACTGTGACAGTTTGTGTTTTGGAACAGAAGAAGAGACCTCGTTTGACTATGGTAGTTTCGGCCGATTTGTTCAACAGAATCAAGATAAGATAGAAGAGTCTTTTCACGAACTGTCTGATCAAACGTATAGTTATCCGCAAAAAATGACTGCAGTTTTTCGCAGTCTGTATCCCGATATTGCGCTTGATTTTTCTTCACCCAATCATATTTTAGGATTAAGTTATGCAAAAGAAAATGCTAAGTATATCCACCCTATGGAGTTACATCCGATCCAGCGTAAAAGTGCAGGCTATCATGAAAAAACAATCAAAGATCAAACAATAGCCAGTGCAACAGCCATTCGCCATGCGTTAGAAGAAGGAAAAAGGATCGCTGGACTTGTGCCATTTCAGACAGAAGAAGATCTTTCCACTTGTTCGTTACAGACTTGGGAATCCTATTGGCCGTATTTGCGTTATCGGTTGTTATCTTCTACTTTGATGGAATTGACAGATATCTATCAGATGACCGAAGGAATAGAAACTCGCATGAAGACAGCAGCTGCAACAGCTAACGGTTTTGCAGATTTTGTATCAAAAGTAAAAACAAAGAGATATACATGGACGCGGATCCAACGATTATCTTGTTATGTCTTGCTGAATATCAAAAAGCAAGAGATTCCTATCCAACAAAATAAAAATTATCTTCGACTACTTGGATTTACCGATGCTGGAAGAAGATTCTTAAAAGAAAAAAAAGAGATTTCTATTTATTCCCGAATCGGAAAAAAAGAGGCACAAGAAGCGGAACTGTTAGTTAGAAGTGATCAAATCTATCAATTGGGAGGCAATATTCCAGAACAGAATTTCGGACAAATCCCAATCCAAGTATAGACCTTTGACTGAAAATGAGAAGAATGAAGGAAGAAAGAAAAAAAGCTTCACAGAATCGTGATTCACAAGTATAATGGAACAGGACGTTTTTGCGTTATGAAACTATCAAATCAGAAAGCGAAGTGAAAATATGGGACGTAAATGGGCAAATATCGTAGCAAAGAAAACTGCTAAAGATGCTAATAATAGCCGGATTTATGCAAAATTTGGGATTGAAATCTACGCGGCAGCAAAATCAGGTGATCCTGATCCGCATGCAAACCAAAAACTACGTTTCGTCATTGATCGCGCTAAAACTTATAATGTACCAAAACATATTATTGACCGAGCAATCGAAAAAGCAAAAGGTGCAGGAGATGAAACATACTCTGAATTACGTTATGAAGGATTTGGACCAAGCGGCTCAATGGTGATCGTTGATACATTGACAAACAATGTGAATCGAACAGCAGCAGACGTACGAGCAGCATTTGGGAAAAATGGCGGGAACATGGGTGTTTCTGGAGCGGTTTCTTATATGTTTGACAATACAGCGATCTTTGCATTTGCAGGAGAAGACGCTGATGAGATCCTTGAATATCTAATGGAAAAAGACATCGACGTTCGTGATGTGATAGAAGAAGATGGACAAATCATCGTTTACGGTGAAGTAGCGGATTTCCATAGTATCCAAGAAGCATTAAAAGAAAAAGGAATCACTGATTTTTCAATTGCTGAGATCCAAATGATTCCTCAAACCGAAGTTACATTATCTTCAGAAGACCAAGAAACATTTGAAAAAATGATTGATGCGCTAGAAGATCTAGAAGATGTACAGCATGTGTTCCATAATGTGGCATTAGAAGACTAAGCAATCAGTTTTAACGAAAAGCATTCAGTCTTTTTCAAAAAGCAGGACAATCTCACTAACAGATTGTCTTGTTTTTTTGTGTGATTTATTTTCTATTCTAATTCAACCTGTGGTATGATGAGAGCATAAGTATCATATGAAATGATATGAAGTATGTGGAAGATGGACGGGGAAGAATATGGAAGCAAAAATCACTTTAGAACCTTTTGAACGTATCTTAAGCGGTTACCGCAAAGTAGAAGAGTTAGCAGTGAACGTAACTGATTGTTCAAAATTAGCGCAAAAATACGCAAGATTCGGCGTTGAAGGCTATCGATTAGGAAACTATGTCGGTACAGGGTATCTGAACCGTTATTTAGAGTGTATGGTGGACCGCGCACCAATGCTGATTTATAGACAAAAATATTTGATTCCGCTGCTTTTTCGTCGTTCTGATTCAGCCTTTCGGTTATTTGAAGAAGAGTATCGGATGGAGGCTTTCTTTCTACTATTGGAGTGGAGCTTAAAGCATCATCCTGAAAAAATTCTCATCGAAAGAAATGAGAAGATAGATACGAAAAAAAATAAAGTGGTCGATAGTGCATACCTAGCATTTCGTGTATCAGAAATTTTGGATTGTGGGGGGTATCCAATCAGCAATTTCCAATCAATCGATCAGTTCATTGAATGGAACCGAATTTACCGATTGATCGACAATGGCGGTATTGGACGTCATAGTAAGGTATTTGACCCAGAATATCCAGAAAACATGGAAGAACTGAAAATGATTATTTCGCTTGTCAAATTAAAATATCCTGAAACAGATTTGGATTTATATATAGAATAAATGATAGAATTACTTTTTCTGCAATTATTACTGTAACTAAAAAGACAACTGCTAACATTAACGATAGCAGTTGTCTTTTTAGTTACAATACTTTTTTCTCATAAGATGAAATATCCATATTGTTTAACAAAGGACTTTCATTATTGGAGGTAAAAAGTGTCAATTCATGCATCGCACGTGTACACATGGTGTAAAGGATCAATTTGTCTTGTTGAGAAGAAAAATGATCTGCATCTACATCCCACAAGAAAACTCGGTCAAACTCCAGACCTTTTGCTAAAAAGGCCGGAAGTAAAATAATGGAACGCTTCATAAAATCACTCTCATTTAAAATCAGCTGGACTTGTTGTTTCAACTCGTCTGGCAGTTGAGCATAAAGAGTCTCGCATTCTTCTTGGATTTTAGCAATGATTGCTGTACGCCAATACCGGGCTTTTCCCTGAGTCGTTCGAATGGTATCTGCTAACCAATTCAGTTTGACATCATCAGTTGTTCCTTGGATGAGCAAAGGCAAATCGCCTTTTCTTGCTGTAGTCTCTACTTGATGTTCTTTTGCAATAAAGTGATTAGCAAAATCAGTGATTTCTTTTGTGGAACGATAGCTTGTCGTTAATTGGAAACGGGTGACTTCACGGTCCACGAAAAGTTCTTCCAATGATCCCACGATTGTTTCATTTCCAAAGACATTTTGATTTAGATCTCCACAGAAAGTCAAATTTGCTTTTGGGAACAAGGCTTGCAACAATGCGACTTGTGATGGTGCGAAATCCTGCATTTCATCAATAAAGATATAGCGAGCTTTGTGTGTGACCGTCACCGGATACGTTCGGCGCATCAGTAAAAAGAATAGGACAGCATCCTCTTGGGGCAACTCTCTTTGACGCAAATGTGTACGAATAGTTGCTAAATGTTCTTGCCATCTGGTCTCGCTGATTTTATGCCGTGTCAGAAGAGAAAGTGGCACAGTTTGTAAAAAGTGGAGATATTGTTTCGTTATATTGACAAATTGATAATTCATGATTCCTCGATGAATTCGACGGAATCGTTTACGTACGATTTGGTTAGCCAGTTTTTTACGTAAGGAACGCTCCTTTTGTTCTGTATATTCAAGATTAGGATCTGTTGCGTATAGTTCTTGGAGCTGCTCTTCCGCGAGATCTTTGACCCATTGCTGACGTGTTTCATCTTTTTGCAGACCGCCTAATTTTTTCAGTAGTTTTGTTTGTAATAGAGAGAGTCTGTGATGCAAGGGAAGTTGTTCATTTGTTTCTTTATACCATTGGCGAATCGATTCCTTTGATAGGATCGTACGGCCATTTATTTTCATATCACGGAACAAGGGACCGTAGCTTGTGATGCTTTGGATATAGCGATCAATCTGATCCACTAAGGTCAATCCGCTTTTCATCACTTGTATCGGATCTTTTTCGCCTAGCAAAAAACCACTTTCTTGTTGCTGTTCGTCTAATAAAGAAAACTCTGGCAACAGCTGTGAAATATAATTTTTGAATGTTTGTGTAGGCACACCGCTTTCACCTAATGAAGGCAATACAGTCGAGATATAATCAGAAAACAAATGGTTTGGTGAAAATAGAAGCACGTTTTCTGCCTCTAGCCATTTGCGATTATGATACAACAGAAAAGCAATACGTTGAAGCAGAGCAGACGTTTTTCCGCTTCCGGCGATTCCTTCAATCAGCATCACTTTACTTGTTGTGTCCCGAATGATTGCATTTTGTGCTTTTTGTATCGTAGAGACGATATTTTTCATATGGTTGCTTGATGCTTCGTCCAATATCTCTAGCAAAAAGTCATCGTTGATTACTTCCGACGTATCTACCATAGATAAAATACGTCCTTCTTGGATTTTAAATTGTCGTTTCAACTGCAGATCGACATCTATTCTATCTGTTTCAGTTTCATAAAATGCGGGACCAATCTCACCTTCATAATAAAGGTTGGCAATTGGTGCGCGCCAGTCAATAACAATTGTTTCTTCTGCTAGATCTCTTAAAGAAGCGATACCTAGATACAATGTTTCTGTTTCACGGTCTTCTTTAAAATCGATACGGGCAAAGTAAGGACTGTCTTTCATAACAGACAACGTTTGTAGGCGTTTTTGCTGCGCCTCAAGAGTATGATATTTTAAAAGCAATTCTTGCTCATGTTGGCGATATTCAACAGCAGATTCATAAAAAGTTTCATTGGAACCAGCTCGAATCTTGTGATTAGCTGTGTCTTTTGTCGAATGATTCATTTCTTGAGTCAATTCTCGTTGTTTTGTATCCAGCATATTTTGTTCGATCTGGATTAGTTCGATCGTTTCATCCACGTGCGTTTGTTCTAGTTGTTTCTCATTCATCACATGTTTGCTCCTTCCGCCGTAAATAACGAATTAAAAGTATAGCACAGTTTTTCGAAAAAAGGTACTTTTTAACGGATGAATCGAAAAAAGTCCTCTTTGCTCGATAGATTCGTTTGTCGGACTGGCGACTATTGGAAACGCTGATAGTGATAATTGTTTTCAATTAAGGCCTATTGTTTTAAAAAGTGTTAAGCAAGGACTAAGCTTAAGAGAAAGAGAGGCAATTGAAGATGGATGACTAACCTCTAAGTCACAAAAAAGAGGAGAAGAAACTATGACACATTTTAAAAAATTTTTACTTACTTTATTTATTGGCGGAGTAGCTTTGTTAAGTGAATTTGTTTTCCATCAGCCGGGACTTGCTTTTATGATTGTTGCATTTACTGGAGGGATTCTCGCCTTCTTGATGTTTTTGGAAATGATCAAAACATTGCGTTCAGGAAGATATGGTGTAGATATATTAGCGATTACCGCAATCCTTGCAACATTAGCCGTCAAAGAATATTGGGCTAGTTTGATGATATTGATCATGCTTACAGGTGGAGATAGTCTAGAAGATTACGCGAATAAACGAGCAGGTAAAGAATTGCAATCTTTATTAGACAACACCCCAAGAATCGCCCATCGATTCAAAGAAGGAAGATGGCAGGATATAGTAATTGATGAAATAAATGTGGATGATCAGCTGCTAGTCAAGCCTGGCGAGCTTGTACCAGTTGATGGTCGAGTGATCAAAGGAGAATCATCAGTCGATGAATCTTCTTTGACAGGAGAGTCTCGTCCAGAAACAAAGAAACCTGGAGATCAGATCATGTCTGGGTCTTTAAATGGAGACGGATCAATCCAAATGATTGCTGAAAAACGCGCTGCAGATAGCCAATATCAAATGATCATTAAATTAGTCGAAGAATCAAAAGAAAAACCTGCCCGATTCGTCCGTTTAGCTGATCGTTATGCGGTTCCCTTTACATTGATCGCATATTTGATTGGCGGTATTTCTTGGTGGTTCTCAAAAGATCCTTTGCGTTTTGCAGAAGTATTGGTCGTAGCATCGCCTTGTCCATTGATTTTAGCTGCGCCGATCGCTTTAGTTGCTGGGATGAGCCGTTCAAGTAAAAACGGGATTGTTGTTAAAACTGGAACAACGATTGAAAAGCTCGCACGTACAAAAACGATTGCTTTTGATAAAACAGGAACGCTTACCAAAGGAATATTAGAAGTAGAGGCGATTCAACCAGTCAATGGAATGAAAAAAGAAGAGCTACTTATGTATGCAGCAAGTGCAGAACAGGAATCTAGCCATATCTTAGCTCGTTCGTTAGTGAACAACGTGAAAAACAGCCAACTGTATCCTGTTAGTCAACTGAAAGAAGTGACAGGTCAAGGAATCCAAGCAGTAGTCAATAATCATGACGTAAAGATTGGACGCGCTTCTTTTGTTTCAGTGGAAGAAATCGAGACTTCTGAAACAGCAATCTATGTAGCCATTGATCAATCCTTTGCAGGAACCATCCTATTTTCGGATCAGATTCGCTCAGAAGCAGCAAGGACAATCAAAGAGCTAAGAAATCTTGGTGTGAAAAATTTGATGATGATTACCGGAGATGGATCAGCCATTGCTCAAGCGATTGCAGAGGAAGTCAAATTAGATTCTGTACATGCTCATTGCTTGCCTCAAGACAAATTGACTATTTTAGAAAGTATCCCTAAAGATCAACGACCTGTGGCGATGGTAGGAGACGGCGTGAATGACGCACCAGCACTTGCTGCTGCAGATATCGGCATTGCAATGGGCGCTCATGGTTCTACAGCTGCTAGTGAAAGTGCAGATGCGGTCATCTTGAAAGATGATCTTTTACGTGTAGCAAAAGCAGTAGTGATCTCAAAAGATACGATGAGAATAGCGAAACAATCTGTACTGATTGGCATCTTTATTTGTATTTTTTTGATGTTAATTGCAAGTACGGGTCTGGTTCCTGCGTTATTCGGGGCTGTTTTGCAAGAAGTCGTGGATACGGTCTCTATCCTGAGTGCGCTGAGAGCAAAAAAAGACCCAGCCATTTTTCCGGATTCAGTACCCAAGACAAACATAGTATGATAGAATCGAGATGAAAAAAGAACGATCAGAAAGAGGAGAGAACATTATGCCATTCGTACATGTCGAATTAGTAGAAGGTCGCAGTCCGGAACAATTAGAAAATATGATGAAAGATATCACGGAAGCTGTTCATAAAAACACGCAAGCACCAAAAGAACACATCCATGTTATCATCAACGAGATGAAAAAAGGAACATACGGTGTAAATGGGGAATGGAAAAAATAAGTTTGGTTTCACACTTGATTTTTCTATTTATTAGTGGTTAAATAAACACATAATTGATTGATGAGAAAGCCAACTGAATTTGAGAGTCTTCGATAAGAGAGGAAAAGCTAGGCTGAAACTTTTCCAGGAGAAAACCAAAGGATGACCACTTTCGAAACCCTTGTTGAAGCAAGGGCGGTCGGACCGTTACAACGTTTGAGGAACGCATGTGCGTTTGAACATTAGGTGGAACCACGAACTTTTCGTCCTAGTATCTCTTTTCAAGAGATGCTAGGATTTTTTGTTTTTCAGCTTGATGATCTGATCAATCAAAACATTTCAAGGAGGAAACTATTATGATAAAAATTACTTTTCCAGATGGTGCAGTCAAAGAATTTGAGGCTGGTACAACAACATTGGCAATCGCTGAAAGTATTTCAAAAAGCTTAGCAAAAAAAGCTTTAGCTGGTAAAGTGAACGGCAAACTTATTGATTTGACTCGTCCAATCGAGGAAGATGCAAGTATTGAGATCGTCACACCAGACCATGAAGATGCACTTGGATTAGTCCGACATTCAGCAGCTCATTTGATGGCTCAAGCAATGCGCCGCCTCTATCCAAATATCCACTTTGGTGTTGGGCCAGCTATTGATTCAGGGTTTTACTATGATACAGACAATGGACAAAATCAAGTAACTGCAGAAGATCTTCCCGCAATCGAAGCAGAGATGATGAAAATCGTCAAAGAAAATCTGCCAATCGAACGCCGTGTTCTTTCGAAACAAGAAGCATTAGAAATTTTTGCAAGTGACCCGTACAAAGTAGAACTGATTAGTGAATTGCCAGAAGAAGAAGTGATTACTGCCTATCAACAAGGTGAATTCATCGATTTGTGCCGTGGACCACATGTTCCGTCTACTGGTCGTATACAAGTATTCAAATTATTATCAGTGGCAGGTGCTTACTGGCGTGGAAACTCAAACAATCAAATGATGCAACGAGTTTACGGAACAGCCTTTTTTGATAAAAAAGCTTTGAAAGAATATATCCGTCTGCGTGAAGAAGCAAAAGAAAGAGATCATCGTAAACTAGGGAAAGAACTTGACTTGTTTATGGTTTCTCCAGAAGTTGGTTCTGGTTTGCCATTCTGGCTTCCAAAAGGGGCAACAATCCGACGTACGATCGAACGTTATATCGTAGACAAAGAAGTTAGTCTAGGTTACCAACATGTGTATACACCGATCATGGGAGATGTTGAGTTGTACAAAACATCTGGACACTGGGATCATTATCAAGAAGACATGTTCCCGCCAATGGATATGGGAGATGGCGAAATGCTTGTTCTTCGTCCAATGAACTGCCCTCATCACATGATGGTCTACAAAAACGCCATCCATTCTTACCGTGAATTACCAATTCGTATCGCTGAATTAGGAATGATGCACCGCTATGAAAAATCAGGTGCTTTGTCAGGTTTACAACGTGTACGAGAAATGACGTTGAACGATGGTCATACATTTGTTCGTCCTGACCAAATCAAAGATGAATTTAAGCGTACGCTTGAATTGATGGTCGCAGTATATGCTGACTTCAATATTACAGATTATCGTTTCCGCTTAAGCTACCGCGATCCAAACAATACAGATAAATATTTTGATGATGATGCAATGTGGGAAAAAGCCCAAGCAATGCTGAAAGCTGCTATGGATGAATTAGAGCTAGATTACTTTGAAGCAGAAGGTGAAGCAGCCTTTTACGGACCAAAATTAGATGTCCAAGTCAAAACAGCTCTTGGGACAGAAGAAACATTGTCAACTATACAATTAGACTTCTTATTGCCAGAACGCTTTGATTTGACATATGTTGGAGAAGATGGGGAAAATACACATCGTCCAGTAGTTATCCACCGCGGAATCGTTTCTACGATGGAACGTTTTGTCGCCTATTTGACAGAAGTATACAAAGGTGCTTTTCCAACATGGCTAGCACCAATACAAGCGACAATCATCCCTGTTTCTGTTGATGCACATGGCGATTATGCTTATGAAATCAAAGAACGCTTGCAAATGAAAGGTTTACGTGTAGAAGTCGATGACCGCAATGAAAAAATGGGCTATAAGATTCGTGCCTCTCAAACACAAAAAATTCCTTACCAATTAGTTGTCGGTGATAAAGAATTGGAAGATGCAACAGTGAATGTACGTCGTTACGGAAGCAAAGAAACAGCTGTAGAAGATTTGAATATCTTTATTGATGCTATGGAAGCAGAAGTCAAAAATTACAGCAGAGAAAACAAATAGATAAAACATCTATAAAAAAGCACTAAATAAAAAACAATCCAAACAATAGAGAACAGATATTCCACAATCCCACAGATGGTCAATAGAATTTGTGGGATTGATGGAATGAGCTATCCTATCGTGCGGATTGTTTTTTTGTTTTTTTATCCAGTACACGACCGTTAACAAGGAACTGATATGGTATACTTACATAGACGATTATTAAAAGGATGGAGGAACTTATGAGCGTAATTAGTCGTATTGAAAGTATGATGGAAGATTATTCTTCAGCAGAAAAAAAGTTGGCCAACTACATTATTGGAAATATTGAGAAGGTCCCCACAATGACAGCTAATGAATTAGCGGAAGCTTCAGGTTTGAGTGCGCCGACAGTTGTACGTTTTTCAAAAAAAATCGGGTTTCAAAGTTTGACGGACTTCAAAATCACAATTTCAACAGAACTACAGACTGGAATCGATGAAGGATTTAGCGATATCGAAGCAAATGAGTCCTTTTACTCTATCAAAAACAAACTTGGGAACAATGCGCAAGTAGCGATAAAAGAAACAGTAGATATTCTGGAAGAAGAAACGATCCAAAAAGTCGTAGAATGTTTGGAATCGGCTGAGTCTGTTTTTTTATATGGTGTTGGTGCCTCTTCTTTAGTGGTAGAAGACATTCTGCAAAAATGGTCTCGTGTCGGTAAGCCAATCATTTTTGAAAAAGATATCCATGTCTTGCTCCCACAACTTGTCAGCAATGAGAAGAAGAAAGTACTTTGGCTTGTTTCGAACTCAGGGAGAAGCGCAGATGTAGTTGCATTAGCTGAGCTAGCAAAAAATATGAATATCGAGATCATTGCGTTGACGCAATTTGGAAATAACCCACTTAGCAAGATAGCCGATGTACTCGTACAAACATCAAGACCGAAAGAAATCACCAATCGAAGTGCGGCAACCAATTCACTTTTGGCCCAATTCGCTACGATTGATATCATTTTTTATTTTTATATGGCTAAAAACGAATCACTTAGTGAAAAAGTGAAAAAAACAAGAGAAGCAATCCAAGACTATTTTATGGATTCAAAATAAAAAAACTAAATTTACCTTACTATTTTTGATATAAGTTTTTTTAGAATAACAACTTATAGTTTTCCACAAAGAAATGTTCTATTAAAGTGTTTCACGACTTTAGAAAGCATAATTTTCAAAAATAAGTTTAGTTTTTAATGAAAAAAATAGTTGGATATGCAACTTCAGAGGTTTGCTGTGAAACAAAAAGTTGATTTTATCTTGAAATTAGGTAAAGAATTTCTTGCTCCGCTCATTTTTTCTTTTTTATTAAGAAGTTTTTGGGTACAATGAAGCATGAATGTAAATAGGCGGAAGGATAGGAAATGATGAAAGATTTTATGAAAAAAATAGTAAATACTTCTTGGATAGAAAAAATAAGAAAAGGGGCACAAGAGCCTAAAAACAAAACGTTTCGTCGGTCGCATGTTCCTTTTCGCTTAAATTTTCTTTTTTTCATTATATTTACGTTATTTGTTGCGTTGATTGCTCGATTGGGCTATTTGCAGATCGTGAATGGTGAAGAGATGGAAGCGCGAGTGAAATCTACTTCTACGATTACAGTCCAAGAAAGTACCCCTCGTGGAATGATCTACGATTCCACAGGAAAAGCGTTAGTCACAAATAAAGCGAATCAGGCAATCACCTATACGAGGGGCACACAAGTGACGGCTAAAGACCTACTTGAAATCGCAACGAAGCTGAACTCGCTGATTGATGTGCCGGCAGATGAAAATCTGACAGATAGAGATAAAAAAGATTTTTGGCTGGCTGATCCGGAACATTTGAAGGAAGCCACAAAAAGACTTTCGGCAAAAGAAAAGCAATTAGGAAACAGCGAACAATACAGCGCGATGGTCAATAAAGTAACAGATGATGAGATCAACTTGAACGAGGAACAATTAAAGATTGCTACCATCTTTAAACGGATGAACAGTGCATACGAATTAAACACAGTCTATATCAAGAACTCTGGTGTTACTGACCAAGAATTAGCTGTTGTGGCGGAACGTGCTTCTGAGCTTCCAGGAGTTTCGACAGGCACAGACTGGACACGCGAATATAACGCAGCAGATTCACTGAAAAGTATTTTAGGTAGTGTGACGACTGAAAAACAAGGTCTTCCGGCAGATGAAGCAGAGAAGTATTTAGCAAAAGGGTATTCTCGAAATGATCGTGTGGGACAAAGTTATTTGGAAAAACAATATGAAGATGTCCTACAAGGAACCAAAACCCAATATGAAGTTTCTCTTGATAATGAAGGCAATGTTTCGAATCAAAAAGAAATCTTCTCTGGGGAAAAAGGTTCTAATTTAATGTTATCGATGAATGCAGAATTCCAATCGAAAGTAGAAGAAATCTTAAAAAGAAATTATCAAACATTGATCAATAACGGTAAAGCACAGTACTCGCCTGGTGCTTATGCAGTAGCCATGAATCCTCAGACAGGAGAAGTGTTAGCCATGACTGGTTTCAGTCATGAGCAAGGTTCCAAGGAAATCACCGAGAATGCTTTGGGCACAATCACTAGCGCTTTTGCTCCAGGGTCTGTAGTCAAGGCCGGTACTTTGACAGCAGGTTGGGCAAGTAACGCGATCAGCGGAAATCAAGTGTTGATTGATGAACCGATTCGTCTACAAGGTGCTTCAGAAAAAAGCTCTGTCTTTAACCGAAACGGACAAGTTGCTCTTGATGCAGTCAAAGCATTGGAATTGTCTTCTAATACGTATATGATCAAAGTGGCATTAAAGATGCTAGGGCTAGACTATACTCCTGGAATGGGACTACCTAGTTTAGACGAAGAAGCTAAAGCTTATCAACAATTGAGAGACTCTTTCAAAGAGTTTGGTCTTGGTACAACGACTGGGATCGATTTGCCGAATGAATCTCCTGGGATTTCACGCTCTGTTGAGTATATGAAGAAGTTCAATGCGGATAATGGCAAAGAATGGTATACTCCAGGTAACTTTACCGATTTGGCATTTGGACAGTTTGACACATATACACCGATCCAATTAGCTCAATATGCTTCAACAGTCGCTAATGGCGGGAAACGAGTACAGCCTCACCTAGTCAAAGCAATCTATGGCAATGACGAAAATGGGAATTTGGGTGAAGTGAAAAAAGAAATTGGCACGACAGTAGAAAATACGGTCAATATATCTGCAGAAAATATGGCAATCCTCCGTGAAGGATTCCATCAGGTTGTTCATGGTACCGACCCTTACACAACAGCTAAACCATTAGCCAGTGCGAAAATGGACCTTTCTGCAAAAACAGGGACTGCAGAAACGGTTGCGGAAGGTCACCCAGATATTACGACAGTCAATAGTAATATTGTGGCATACGGACCAACAGACAATCCGGAAATCGCAATCAGTGTTGTCTTGCCGAACTTATTAGATGAACAAGACCACATGAACTTGACGATTGCTAAAGAAATAATGGACGCGTATTATGATATGTTCATGGCAAAATAAAAAAGAGGTCGTGAAAAAGCAGCTTAGTTTCGAGTATGAAGAAAAATTTTGTGAAAATAGCTTCTCACATTTTTGCTTAAAATTGACTTCATACCGAGAAACTGGCTTTTGAACACCGTTTAAAGAAGAGGTTGTGAAATTAGCGCCCTGACCTGAGTATTAGAGAAACAAAACGGCAAAATAGCTTCTCATATTTTGCCGTTTTTGAGCTAATACCGAAGGACAGCTGATTGAGCACCGTTTACTCGGCAAAAAAGGTTGTGACAAAAATTGTCACAACCTTTTTTAGTGGAATCTAATTCTCTATTGTAGTTTAAGTAATTTTTCCAGATAAACAGCTAAACCGTCTTCTTGATTGCTCAAAGGAGTGACATCATTTGCGATGCCTTTGAGCTGATCAGTACCATTAGCCATAGCCACTCCCCATCCTGCATAATCCAGCAGTTCCAAATCGTTATGCTCATCACCAAAAGCAATCACGTCTTGTTGATCAATCGATAGGTAGTTAGCAATCTCTTGCACACCTTTTGCTTTTTGGATTCCTTTTGAAACAATCTCTAAGATCGCCGTGGGACCGCCCCATGTACGAACATCCACATAACTGCCAAATTGACGTGTTAATTCAGCAGATACAGCTTCTGCAAAACGCTTGTCTGTTCGGACAAGCAAAGATGTAGGATTTGTCGTCAGATTTTTAGGAGAAAGCAAGTTTTTCTCTCCAGGACGTGAAGAAGCAAAAATTTTTTCATCAAAGAAGTCAAAGCTGTCGATAAAAAAAGTATCCCGATTTTCAGCAGCGATAAAGTCTAGATTCAATTGTTTTTTTTGCGATAAGATTTCAAAAGCAATTTCACGATTAATCAACGTTTCTCTTTCGCCATCCCAATGTTGATTAGGGATATGCACCAGTGCGCCGTTAAAATTAACCATCGGTGTTGTTAACTCTAATTGTTGGTAAAATTGATGGCTCATTCGAAATGGGCGTCCAGTAGCGATACTGACATGATGACCAGCATTGATTGCTTTTTTCAGGGTCTCTTTTGTTTTAGAGGTAATCATCGAATCTTGATTGAGGGTGGTTCCGTCCAGATCGATGGCAATTAATTTTTTATTCAATAAAGGTCCTTCCTTCCTCAACTAGCATTTGTTTTAGTCTAGCATATTTTAGGTAATTAACAAGAGCAATCAGTTATTCCTAACAAAAAATACAGTTATGGCTATGTAAATAAATGAATACGAGCTAAACACGAACATTAAGTATTGTTTTTGGTTTTTTTGTTAAAAAAACGTTGAAAAACGAATGAAACGTCTATATAATTTGAAATTGTTCGATGGATTTGCCATATTTTGCATATTTATTATTATTATAGTTTTCCATCAGAAAAAAATTCAGGGAGTGGAACTTTTTATGGAAAAGTTTTTCGGTTTAAAGAAAAACAATACAAATGTATCAACTGAAATAATGGCGGGAGTAACGACATTCTTTGCCATGAGTTATATCTTATTCGTAAATCCGACGATTTTATCAGCATCAGGTATGCCGTTCCAAGCAGTATTTCTAGCCACAATCATTGCATCAATCATTGGTACGCTAGTCATGGGATTGTTCGCGAATGTCCCATATGCTCAGGCACCTGGTATGGGATTGAACGCATTTTTCACTTTTACGGTCGTTTTCGGGCTTGGCTATTCTTGGCAACAAGCCCTGGCAATGGTTTTTATTTGCGGATTAATCAATATTTTTATTACTGTTACAAATATCCGAAAGATGATCATTCGGGCGATTCCTGAAAGTCTTCAACATGCGATTGGTGGCGGAATCGGTATTTTCGTTGCGTATGTCGGGATCAAAAATGCAGGATTCTTATCTTTTTCAGCAGACCAATCTGCTATTTCGAGTTCTGTCGTTGAAGGTGGAAAAGCAACAAATGTTACGATAAATGGCGGAATCGTTCCCGCGTTAGCCAATTTTGACAACGCACCTATCTTGTTAGCCGTGATTGGTTTGGTACTGACAGCCATTTTAGTTGTAAAAAACGTCCGTGGTGCTATTCTTATCGGTATCGTAGCGACCACAGTCCTTGGGATTTTTATGGGTGTGGTTGATTTAAGTTCCATTGATTGGCAAACGAATTCGTTAGGCAATTCATTTAAAGAATTAGGAACAACGTTCGGTGCAGCATTTGGTTCTGAAGGAATGCAATCTTTATTCAGTGATTCTTCCAAGATCCCTCAAGTATTGATGACAATCATCGCATTCAGTTTATCTGATACATTCGATACGATCGGAACATTTATCGGTACAGGACGCCGCACAGGTATTTTCTCAAAAGAGGACGAGATCGCATTGGAAGATGGTCGCGGGTTCAAAACAAAAATGGATAAAGCGCTATTTGCCGATGCAATCGCTACTTCCGTAGGTGCTATCTTTGGTACATCGAATACAACAACTTATGTCGAATCTGCAGCTGGGATCGGGGCCGGTGGACGTACTGGTTTGACTTCAGTAGTAGTGGCAGTGCTATTCGCATTAAGTAGTTTGTTCTCCCCGCTGATCGCTATCGTACCAAATCAAGCAACTGCGCCAGCACTGATTTTGGTCGGGGTAATGATGATGGCTTCTTTTGCAGACATCAAATGGCTAGATATGGAAGAAGCTTTACCAGCCTTCTTTGCATCGATCTTTATGGGATTGTGCTATAGCATTTCTTATGGGATTGCAGCAGGATTTATTTTCTATACAATTGTCAAAGTAATCAAAGGAAAATTCAATGAAGTTTCTGTTGCTTTGTGGATTGTTGATATTTTATTCATCATCAACTTCATCATTCTAGCAACGATTTAAATAAAGAGAAGGGATTGGAACAGCATTTGTTCTGGTCTCTTTTTGTTTTACATAAAAAGAACGTTACATATAAAATGATCTTTGCGGGATTTTTCTCTTTTTACTAGCGAGATCGTTGCTTGTTTATTCGAAAATAGGTATGATAAAAGAGACGAAAGAGGGATGATAGATGGAGATTAATTGGAGAAAAAATTTAGTGATTGCGTGGATTGGCTGTTTTTTCACTGGTGCAAGTATTAGTTTAGTTATGCCATTCATACCAGTTTATGTTGAGCAACTAGGAACACCAAAAGATCAAATCGAATTGTTTTCGGGACTAGCAATCTCTGTTACTGCTTTTGCATCTGCCGTGGTTGCACCAATCTGGGGAAATCTAGCTGATCGAAAAGGTCGAAAACTCATGATGATCCGTGCAGCAGCTGGGATGACGTTGACGATGGGTTCTTTAGCTTTTGTGCCGAACGCGTATTGGCTTTTGATCATGCGTTTTTGGAACGGGATTTTGTCTGGGTATATTCCAAATGCAACAGCAATGATCGCTTCACAAGCGCCTAGAGAAAAGAGCGGATGGGCGTTAGGAACATTATCCACCGGAGCGATTGCTGGGAATCTGATCGGACCTTCAATGGGCGGTGCATTGGCTCAGTGGTTTGGTATGGAAAATGTATTCTTGATCACAGGGGCTTTGTTGATGATCACAACGGTGCTGACCATCTTCTTAGTCAAAGAAGATTTCCATCCAATCGAGAAAAAAGATCTGATAAGCACCAAAGAAATTTTTTCAAAAATGGATCATCTCTCTATTTTGATTGGTCTCTTCATCACGACCTTGATTTTACAGATAGGGATCACTACGATCAGCCCTATTTTGACCTTATATATTCGTGAATTAAGCGGAAGTACAGAAAATATCCTGTTTGTCAGCGGCTTGATTGTTTCGATAGCTGGTGTTTCTGCAGTCTTTTCTTCACCAAAACTAGGAAAACTAGGGGATAAGATTGGGAATCAAAAAGTTTTAATTGGCGGACTCATCTTATCATTTTGCTGTTATTTGCCCATGGCGTTTGTCACGACACCACTCCAATTAGGTATACTTCGTTTTATTTTAGGCTTTTCAACTGGTGCTTTGATGCCTTCTGTCAATACACTGATCAGTAAGATCACGCCACAAGAAGGGGTTAGCCGAATCTATAGCTATAATCAGATGTTCAGTAACTTTGGACAGGTTCTAGGACCAATGCTGGGGTCGACAGTTGCGCATGCTTATAATTACAGTGCTGTTTTTATTGTGACAAGTTTATTCGTCCTGTCAAATATTCTTCTTTCTCTATTCAATTTTCGTAAAGTTCTTCGCAGTAGATTATAATAGTGGTGAAAATTGGAAATAAAAAAGAGCTTGAGATATCTCAAGCTCTTGGCTGGTTTTTTACGAATGGGCAGAGGTTTCTTTTCTTGGCGCAACTGCACCAATCAAAAGGATAATGACACCCGCAATTAATGAAATGATTGTTGTCAAAGTAAAATCATATGTTCCGCTTGTTAATGCAGCACCAATATAACCGACTACTTGACCTAGAACGACAGCCCAGAATAATGTAACGATATATCGCATAAAGAACACCTCTTTTCTATCTTAATTTTACCAGATTTTCTTTGAATGTAAAGAAACGAGACTAAATCTCAATAAAATTCGAGTTCTTGTGAAAGAACTCATTCCTACAGACTAGAAGCAAGCAAATGAAGTAGAATAATCAACTTCAGCACTTGTTATTTAATGAAAGTAAAAGGATCAGACCTTTTAACGCTAGTGAATTTTAACGAAAAAAAAGGCGGAATGCAAGATGTTTTTCCCACAACTTTATACAATTACTTCTTATTCTCTTTTACAAAGTACGATCCGTATTCGAGAATATGTACAAGAAGCAAAAAAACAAGGCTACACTTCATTAGCCATAACGGATAAAGATGTCTTATACGGTGCACCTGAATTCTATCGTATTTGTGTAGAAGAAGGAATACAGCCAATCATTGGATTACATCTTAGTTATACTTATGAAGAAAAAAATTATGGTTTGCTTGCGTACGCAAAAGATGAGACAGGTTATCAGCAGCTGATGAAACTTTCCAGTCGAAAAATGATCCAAGAAAAAATGGCACTTGATGATATGATAGAAACCGACCATCTAGTGTTTGTCGTTCCGGCAAATCATTCTGTTTCTGAGGCTTTCAATAAAGAGGAACATTTTTTCAGTCATTGGCAGTTTTTGCTTGAAAATGTTTTCGCTAAAGATTTTTATATCGGATTGTCAGAAAATACGCCTGATCAATTGCCTGAATGGTATCAGTATGTGACAAAAGAAAATTATCCGCTTTGTGCATTGCATCCAATCGCTAGTTTACAGCAAGAAGACCTTTTTGCGCTTGAAGTGATGAAGCATATCAAAGAGGGAAGTCAGATGCCTTTAGAAAGTTTATCTGCACCTTTACCATCAGCAAATGGTTACCTGCTTTCAGAACAAGAAATGATCAAACGATTCGAAGAAGCAGGCCTTTCACAAGCTGTAATAGGTGCTCAGCGCTTAGCCGAATCGATTTCATTTGAATTTCAGTTTCATCAGAAATTACTCCCACACTATCCTGTCCCTCAAGGAAAACAAGCTGGAGAATATTTAAGAGAGCTATGCTACTCGCAAGTAGAACATCGGATTGTTGATTATACAAAGGAGTACCGAGAACGTTTGGACTATGAGTTATCTGTCATCCATCAAATGGGATTCGATGATTATTTCCTGATCGTATGGGATGTAATGGCTTTTGCTCATAGAAATAAAATCGTTACCGGTGCAGGCCGTGGTTCTGCTGCTGGTTCATTAGTAGCCTATGTGTTAGAAATCACAGATGTGGATCCATTAGAGTATGACTTGCTATTCGAACGATTTTTAAATCCTGAACGTTTTACGATGCCGGATATTGATTTGGATATTCCTGACAACCGACGTGAGGAAGTATTGAACTATGTTCGAGAAAAGTATGGACAATATCACATGGCGCAAATCGCGACATTTGGTACAATGGCTGCAAAAATGGTTCTTAGAGATGCCGCTAGAGTGTTTGGTCTGTCACAAAGTGAAGCAAACCGCTGGTCAAAAGCAATACCAAACCAGCTGAAAATCACATTGACCCAAGCCTATAAAACATCGCGTCAACTAGTAGAATTACTTCAGGCAAGCGAAAAAAACCAGCTTTTATTCAAAACCGCAGTGATTTTAGAAGGATTGCCAAGACACGTTTCGACTCACGCAGCAGGGGTAGTTATCAGCGATAGGAATCTACTTGAATTAGTACCGCTCCAACGCGGTTCTGATGAAGCTTTTCTGACCCAGTATACGATGAATGAGGTAGAAGCCATCGGTCTTTTGAAAATGGACTTTCTAGGACTACGCAATTTATCGATTATTGATTTTACTTTAAAGGCTGTTAAGCGAGTAGAAGGGCAGGAAATCCGATTAAAAGAGATTCCATTAAATGATGCAAAAACGCTACTCTTGTTTCAACGAGGCGAAACCTCAGGAGTATTTCAATTTGAATCTGCTGGTATTCGAAACGTTTTACGAAGATTAGGACCAGAAAACATCGAAGATATTGCCGCAGTCAATGCGTTGTATCGTCCAGGTCCTATGCAAAATATCGATACCTTCATTGCCAGAAAAAAAGGAAAAGAAGCTATTCGCTACCCCGATGATTCACTGATCCCGATTTTGAAAAACACATACGGGGTGATTGTCTATCAGGAACAAATCATGCAGATCGCCTCGACTATGGCTGGATTTACATTAGGACAGTCAGATATTTTGAGGCGGGCAGTTAGTAAAAAGAAAAAAGACGTATTAGATGAAGAAAAGTCGCATTTTGTATCAGGAGCATTACAACAAGGATATTCGGAAAAAACAGCAGTGACTGTATATGAATATATTGAAAAATTTGCAAACTATGGATTCAATCGGTCGCATGCATTTGCTTATTCCTTCGTGGGATTCCAAATGGCATATCTAAAGGCTCATCATCCAGGGGCTTTCTTCACTAGTCTAATGAATTCTGTTCGGCATAACACAACGAAATTGAAAGAATATATTGCTGAAGCACGTAAAAATAAACTCAAACTTTCTTCACCATCCATCAATCAAAGCAATTATAGTTTTGAGTTGGTCAATAAGGAAGAAATCAGATTCGGGCTGACAGCGATAAAAGGCATCCGACGTGATTTTGTAGAAGATGTATTGAATGAAAGAAAACAAAATGGCCCGTTCAAGTCAGTAGATCAATTCCTCATACGGATCGATAAGCGGTGGCTGAAATTAGAGTTGCTGCAATCACTGACAGCAGTAGGCGTTTTTGATGAATTATCTCCTAACAGGAAACAATTGATGCTTGATCTAGAAGGAAAAATCCAAAATATCGTTTACAGTGGTGGCAGTCTAGATTTGCTAGGAATCATGGCATTAAAAGAAGAAGAAGTCGCTGACTATACACTAGAAGAACGACTGAAGCTGGAAGAGGAATACTTAGGTGTTTATTTGTCAGGTCATCCTGCAGAAGGGTTTGACCGGCTTCGTTTAGCTAAACAGGTTCAGCTGATTACAGATATCGTTCCTAATCAACCAGTCAATTTACTATTGATGATAAAGGAAGTTAGAGAGATTCGGACAAAAAAAGGCGAACTGATGGCCTTCGTGGAAGGAACCGATAGTAGCGGAGAAATTTCTGTCACGGTTTTTCCAACTCTTTATCGAAAATATCGTAACCTGTTTGCAGTTGATCAAGTGATCTTTGTTCAAGGGCGTAGCGAAATCAGCAAATATAACCAGGAACTACAATTGATTGGAGAAAGCTTTGCTGATCCTCGTCAGTTAGAAACACAGTATCCTTCACAAACGTGCTATTTGCGTATTACAGAAGAACGGGAAGATCCTGAGATAATGAAACAATTACAAGGGATTTTTCAGAAACACCCAGGATATATTCCAGTAATTATGTACCACGAAAAAACACAACGAAAAGTTGTTCTGTCGGATGCTTATTGGGTGGATGACAGCAAGAGTATAAAGGGGCAACTTGTTTCTCTACTTGGCGAAGATAATGTGGTTTTCAAATAACTTACGGTAAAAAATACTACTTGCTTTCATTTTTTTTCATTTTTTTATCCGTAAATCAAGACAAGCGAGAAAAATAATGTTAGAATGTTAGTCGTGGTTAACGCAAAAATGGTTGTAAACCTAAGTTATACTTAGGATAAAGTATTTTAATGAGGTGAATGTTTATTATGAAACGCATCGGAATTTTGACCAGTGGCGGAGACGCACCTGGAATGAATGCAGCTGTTCGTGCCGTTGTTCGTAAAGGTATTTACGAAGGACTGGAAGTATACGGGATCAATTATGGGTTTGCCGGTTTAGTTGCTGGAGATATTCGTCGTCTTGATGTGGCAGATGTAGGTGACAAGATCCAACGTGGTGGTACATTCTTGTATTCTGCACGTTATCCAGAATTTGCAACTGAAGAAGGTCAATTAAAAGGAATCGAACAATTGAAAAAATTCGGGATCGAAGGTCTAGTGGTTATCGGAGGAGACGGTTCTTATCATGGCGCAATGGCTTTGACAAAACGTGGATTCCCAGCAGTAGGTATTCCTGGAACAATCGATAATGATATTCCTGGTACTGACTTCACAATCGGTTTTGATACAGCAATCAATACAGTGCTAGAATCAATTGACCGTATTCGTGACACAGCGACTTCTCATGTTCGTACATTCGTTATCGAAGTAATGGGACGCAATGCAGGTGACATCGCTTTATGGTCAGGTGTAGCTGGCGGAGCAGATGAAATCATCATCCCAGAACATGATTTTGATATGGCTTCAGTTGCTAAAAAAATCCAAGAAGGCCGTGATCGTGGGAAGAAACATTGCTTGATCATCTTGGCTGAAGGTGTAATGGGCGGAAATGAATTCGCTGAAAAACTTTCAGAATTTGGCGACTATCATACACGTGTATCTATCTTGGGACACGTTGTCCGTGGTGGAGCACCAAGCGCACGCGACCGCGTCTTAGCAAGTAAATTCGGTGCTTACGCTGTCGAATTGCTTCAAGAAGGAAAAGGTGGATTATGTGTCGGTATCCATGACAACGAAATCGTTGCAGCTGACATCATTGATACACTAGAAAACAACAAGCATAAACCAGACTTATCATTATATGATCTAAATAATTCACTTTCATTTTAAGAGTGAAAGAAACCAAGCTATTTAAGCTGTGTACAGCTTTAAATAAACAAAATTGAATGGGAGAGTTTTTTAAATGAAAAAAACCAAAATCGTTAGTACATTAGGACCAGCAAGTAACTCAGTAGAAATTATTTCTCAATTGATTGAATCTGGGGCAAATGTCTTCCGCTTTAACTTTTCTCATGGTGACCATGAAGAACAATTATCACGTATGACTATGGTCCGTGAAGCAGTTAAAAAGACAGGAAAAGATGTCGGTATTCTTTTAGATACAAAAGGAGCTGAAATCCGTACAACTGTTCAAGGCACAACAGAAGCTGATTTTGGTCGTGCAGGATACATCAAATTTGAAGTAGGAGATCAAACACGCATCTCTATGGATCCTGAACATGTAGGTTCAAAAGAAAAAATCGCGGTTACTTACCCAGGATTATTTGACGATGTTCACGTAGGCGGACACGTTTTATTCGATGATGGCTTGATCGACATGGAAATCATTGAAAAAGACGAAGCAAACCGTGAATTAGTCGTAGAAGTTAAAAATGCAGGTATGCTAGGATCACGTAAAGGGGTAAATGCACCAGGCGTTTCTATCAGTTTGCCAGGTATTACTCCAAAAGATGCGGACGATATTCGTTTTGGTTTAGACAACGATATCGACTTTATCGCTGCAAGTTTTGTACGTAAAGCACAAGACGTTCTAGATATTCGCGAAATTTTAGAAGAAAAAGACATGACTCATGTTCAAATCTTCCCTAAAATCGAATCTCAAGAAGGTATCGACAACATTGACGAAATCATCAAAGTTTCTGACGGTGTTATGATTGCCCGTGGAGATATGGGTGTGGAAATCCCAGCTGAACTAGTACCAATGGTTCAAAAACGTATCATCAAAAAATGTAACGCTGCTGGTATCCCAGTTATCACTGCTACACAAATGTTAGAATCAATGCAAGAAAACCCACGTCCAACACGTGCGGAAGCTTCTGACGTTGCCAATGCTGTATTTGACGGAACAGATGCAACAATGTTATCTGGTGAATCTGCAAACGGAGACTACCCAGTTGAAGCTGTTTCAACAATGGCACGTATCGACCAAGAAGCTGAAAATGCATTATCAGAATTAGGTACATTCCAATTGAACGAATTCGATAAAACAGATGTAACTGAAACAATCGGTTTATCTGTAGCTCGTGCTGCAAAAAATCTAGGCGTCAAAACAATCGTTGCTGCAACTGAATCAGGCTACACTGCAAAAATGATTTCAAAATATCGCCCAGATGCAGATATCTTGGCTGTTACTTTTGACGAACGCACAAAACGCGGTTTGATGTTAAACTGGGGTGTTTACCCAACAGTTGCTGAAAAACCATCAACAACTGATGAAATGTTTGAACTAGCAGCTAAAAAAGCTGTTGAATTAGGTTTCGCATCAGAAGGTGATTTAATCTTGATCACTGCTGGTGTACCAGTTGGCGAACGCGGAACAACTAACGTGATGAAAATTCAAATGATTGGTTCTAAATTATTAGAAGCTCAAGGCGTTGGACAAAAATCTGTCGTTGCAAATGCAGTTATTGCTTCATCTGCTGAAGAAGCTGTAAAAAAAGCAAAAGACGGAATGGTTCTAGTTGTACCATCAACTGACAAAGAATACATGCCTGCAATCGAAAAAGCAGCTGCTGTTATCGTTGAAGAAGGCGGATTGACTTCTCACGCTGCAGTTGTAGGAATTGCACAAGATATTCCTGTAATCGTTGGTGCTAAAGGCGCAACAACAACAATTACTGATGGCGAATTGATTACTGTTGATTCACGTCGCGGCATCGTTTACCGTGGCGAAACAACAGCTATCTAATTTAGCTTAATACAAAATAAAAACAGCTCTTCATTTACGAAGAGCTGTTTTTTGTGCTGTAACGAATTCATGGATGACTTGGACTACTTGTTCTTGAAGCGGTGTGACAAGCTGCTGTGTTCGTTTTGCCAATGAAATCAAGAAGCGAGGCTGAACTTCATCTGAAAGTGGCAGGCAAACTAAATGATCTTCAGGATGGACAGCAATCTCTGCCAAAAAACCGATACCAACATTTTCACGGATCATACTCTTTAAAATCGTCAAATCATTGCTTTGATAAACAACTTTTGGTTGAGTATGTGTTTGTTTAGAAAGTTTAGTGAATGCTGCTGGGTGGACATAATGTTCGTTCAATAACACAAACTGTTCATCTGATATATCTTTGAAAGAGACTGCCTTCTGCTGGGCAAGAGGGTGAGTAGGCGGAACGACGATCATGAAACGTTTATCCAAAAGTAATTCTGTTTCTAAATATTGATCTACGATTGGCTGTGTTGAGCCTAATACGGCTAAATCGATCCTCCCTTGACGAATCATTCCATATAAGTCCCGAGAGCCTCCATCGGTGATTTCAATCTGATTCATCAATTCATGCTTGATAAAGTAACCTGACAGTTTTGGAAAGTACTCATTGCCGATAATAGGCGGCATGCCAAAACGCAGCTTTTTCTTTTGTAACTGAGTGATTTCAGCCCTTGCAGTAGAAATCTCTTGGAGAATAGCTTGTGCATGGAGAAACAGCTGCTTTCCAGAAGGTGTGACGATTAATTCGTGATGCGAACGATCTCTTGTAATAAGTATGGCGTCAAACTCTTTTTCAAGACGTTGTAATGCATATGTAATAGTAGGTTGGCTCACACGGAAATAATTAGCCACTTTCGTAAAGTTTTTTTGTTTGACGATTTGGACATAGTATTCAATATCTTTCGTGTTCATAAAGATCATCCGCTCCTTTGATAGAATAATGATTATTGTAAATGATTCTGAAGATGATAGCAAACAGAGGCTTTCTGTTAAAGATATTTCTGTTTTTTTATGAACTGCAAGGTGTCAAGAAAATTTCATTGACAACATGGTTTTTGCCCTGTATAATTGCTTTTGTTGCTTAGGAGTGATGAAAAATGAAATGGTCTTTATTGGAATTGAGAAAATACCAGGAGACACCGTTAACTTTTCATGAGACGCTCGACTTGAAAGCCGCTCTCATGAAGCGAGACAATTTAATACTTGATGTTGCGCCAGTGGAAGTCGAAGGTTTGGTCTCAGTTGATAAGAAAGGCTATATCGTTCATTACACTGTGCAGACGACTTTGACAGTTCCTTCAACACGTTCGCTAGAACCTGTTGAACTGCCGATGGATTTTTCTGTAGACGAAGTATTCATGACAGAAGAACAATTCCAAAGCAGAGATGAGCAAATGTCTGCAGATGAGATTTTGCTGATTGAAGGTCCGTTATTGAATTTAGCAGAGTCAATTGAAGACAACATCTTATTGGCGATTCCGATGCGGGTATTGACAAAAGAAGAGGAAGCAGCGACAGAACTTCCAAAAGGCAATGATTGGGAAGTTGTTTCCGAAGAAGAATACCAACGCAGAAAAATGGAAGAAGCCGAGAATAAAATTGATCCTCGTCTTGCAAAACTATCTGAACTTTTTGATTCTGAATCAAAAAACGACGATAACAAGTAAGATTGGAATATATTGTATCTATTATAGGTGCAAGACTTTACAAGGAGGTGTAGCAAAATGGCAGTACCAGCTAGAAGAACATCAAAAGCTAAAAAAGCAAAACGTCGTACACACTACAAGTTGACAATCAAAGGATTAAACGAATGTCCAAACTGTGGTGAAATGAAAAAAAGCCATCACGTATGTGCAAATTGTGGTTACTATGATGGTAAGGACGTAATGTCAAAAGAAGCTTAATACATTTTAATTAGAAAATGTAAAACCTCAAGGCTAACCATGGAGCCTTGAGGTTTATTTTTTTATAAGCGGTAAATAAAAAATATGTTGTTCTTTAGTTTGCAATGTAGCCGTGTTAAGCTATAATGTAAGAGATTAGGGAGAAATCCCGTATGTAGGAGGAGTTCATATGTCAAAACAACAAATCGGCGTTGTCGGTATGGCCGTTATGGGTAAAAATCTAGCCTTGAATATAGAAAGCCGCGGCTATTCAGTGGCTTTATTTAACCGTACAGGGGCTAAAACAACCGCTGTAGTAGAAGAACACCCAGATAAAAATTTCAAAGCAACGTACACAATCGAAGAATTTGTAGAATCAATCGAAAAACCGCGTCGGATTCTTCTGATGGTCAAAGCAGGACCGGCAACAGATGCAACAATCCAAGAGTTGCTTCCTCACCTTGATAAAGGCGATATTCTGATTGACGGAGGAAATACATTCTTTAAAGATACGATGCGTCGTAATGAAGAATTAGCCAACTCTGGTATTAACTTTATCGGTACAGGCGTTTCCGGCGGTGAAGAAGGAGCTTTAAAAGGACCTTCAATCATGCCTGGTGGACAAAAAGAAGCGTATGAGCTAGTTGCACCAATCTTAGAGCAAATTTCTGCAAAAGCAGAAGATGGAGCACCATGTGTTACCTATATTGGCCCAAACGGAGCCGGACACTATGTGAAAATGGTACACAACGGTATTGAGTATGGAGATATGCAACTGATTGCTGAATCTTATGACTTGATGAAGAATATTTTAGACCTTTCAGTAGAAGAAATGGCTGATATCTTTAAAGAATGGAATCAAGGCGAATTAGACAGCTACCTGATCGAAATCACAGCTGACATCCTGACTCGAAAAGACGATGAAGGTACAGGTAAACCAGTCGTAGATGTGATCCTTGATGCAGCTGGAAATAAAGGAACAGGTAAATGGACAAGCCAAAGTGCGCTTGACTTAGGCGTGCCACTTCCATTGATTACTGAATCTGTATTTGCCCGTTACATTTCTGCTTATAAAGAAGAACGCGTACAAGCAAGTAAAATTTTGTCTCGTACGAACGATTTTGAGTTCACAGGAGACAAAAAAGAATTGGTCGAAAAAATCCGAGAAGCGTTGTATTTCAGTAAAATCATGAGTTATGCCCAAGGATTTGCTCAATTACGTGTCGCTTCAAAAGAATTTGATTGGGATTTGCCATTTGGCGAAATCGCAAAAATCTGGCGTGCTGGATGTATCATCCGAGCTCGATTCTTGCAAAAAATCACGGATGCTTATGACAAAAATCCTGAGATCGAAAATTTATTGCTAGATGATTATTTCGTTGAAATCACGAAAAAATATCAGCAATCAGTCCGAGACGTCGTTGCCTTGGCTGTCCAAGCTGGCGTACCTGTACCAACTTTCTCATCAGCCATCGCTTACTTCGATTCATACAGAGCAGAACGTCTGCCTGCAAATATAATCCAAGCCCAACGCGATTACTTTGGCGCACACACATATGAACGTGTCGACAAAGAAGGAATCTTCCATTACTCATGGTACCATGAAGAATAATAGTCTTTCGGCTGTTAGGAAATGAGAAAATAAAAAGAGGACGAAAGAGCTGAAGTCGATTGTTATGAGTAGACTTCAGCTCTTTTTTAAAACTGCTATTCATGATAAAATGACTATAGATTTTTAAGCAGATTATCGGTATAATGATAGAGTTTTTAAAAAGCCAGTAGATAGAAAGGATAAAATAATAAATGAGTAATATTCTAATCATTGAAGATGAAAAGAACTTAGCTCGATTTGTCGAGCTAGAGTTGAAGCATGAAGGGTATAACGCAGAAGTCCATTACAACGGTCGTACTGGTTTAGATGCGGCATTAAATAATGAGTGGGATGCCATATTGTTGGACCTGATGCTTCCAGAATTGAACGGTTTAGAAGTCTGCAGACGCGTACGCCAAGTCAAAAATACACCAATCATTATGATGACTGCAAGAGATTCTGTAATCGATCGTGTATCGGGACTTGACCATGGAGCAGATGACTACATCGTCAAACCATTTGCTATCGAAGAACTATTAGCGCGTCTTCGAGCATTGTTGCGTCGAATCGATATTGAAGGTGACAAAAATGTGGCAAAACAAACCACTATTACTTATCGTGATTTGACTATCGAAAAAGAAAACCGTGTCGTACGTCGCGGAAACGAAGTAATTGAACTAACAAAAAGAGAATACGAATTGCTACTTACTTTAATGGAAAACGTGAACGTGGTATTAGCACGTGATGTTTTACTAAATAAAGTGTGGGGATACGAAACGGAAGTTGAAACAAACGTAGTGGATGTATATATTCGTTATCTTCGCAATAAAATTGACGTTCCAGGGGAGGAAAGCTATATCCAAACTGTCCGCGGAACAGGTTATGTGATGCGCTCGTGATAAAGCCGAAAAAATCGGAAAAAAGAGAACTGAAAGGGCCCTCCTTGACAATCAAGTGGGCCTTTGCGAGTTCTTTCTTCATATTCGTCGTGTTTACAATTTTTGCGGTCATTACCTATAAATCATCTATCAATCTGATTGTTGCAAAAGAAAGAAACAATGTAGAACGTACGATTTCAGAAGTAGCCTCTCGTTTGGCTAACTCGGATGAAGAACTGACATTAGTGAATACGTATCGTAATCTGACAAAAGCGACAAATGACGGAGATGAGGTCATAGATCATACTTCACTGGTCGAAGGAAACTTAATGAAGATTGATTCCTTTATAGCTGAGCTAGGGCAGCCTTCGATGGAGCTTTATGTGTATGATTTAGATGAGAACTTGATTTTCAAAACTCACGAAAACAGTCGAAACTTGATCCAAACAACACGTAAAGTGCCAACGATTGTTACACTAGAAGGGAAAACTGGCTTTTTATCTATACAGCCTATATATTCTAAAGGAACAAGAGAAAAGATTGGTTATGCGCAAAGCTTCTATGAATTATCTTCTTTCTATGATATCCGAAATAAGCTATTATTGACTCTTATTGTTTTAGAAGTCGTTTCTTTGATTTTAAGTAGTATTTTAGGTTTCTTTTTATCTTCTTACTTCTTGAAACCACTCAAGGTACTCAGAGATACAATGGATACTATACGTAAAGATCCGCAATCAGATATCCACATGCCTGAAATCGACACGAATGATGAATTGGCAGATTTAGCTGAAATATTCAATGAGATGCTTGACCGCATGCGTTTGTATATCGAACAACAAGAGCAGTTCGTGGAAGACGTCTCTCATGAGTTAAGAACTCCTGTAGCAATCATTGAAGGGCATCTTAGTCTGCTAAATCGTTGGGGGAAAGATGATCCTGAAATATTGGAAGAATCATTAAGCGCCAGCATGCAAGAAATCAGCCGCATGAAAAGCTTAGTTCAAGAGATGCTAGACTTATCTAGAGCAGAACAAGTAGATGTCCATTATGCAAATGAAACAACTAAAGGAAAAGAAGTCACCTATCAAGTTTATAATAATTTCAAGATATTATACCCGGACTATGTGATTACTTTAGATGATGATTTGACAAAAGAAGTGACCCTGCAAATTTATCGTAATCACTTTGAGCAATTAATCATTATCATATTGGATAACGCAGTAAAATATTCAACTACACGAAAAGAAGTCCATATCTCTATTTCTTCTACTCTGAATGAATTTGAGATTGCTATACAGGACTTTGGTGAAGGAATACCCAAAGAAGACCTTAATAAGATCTTCAATCGTTTTTATCGTGTGGATAAAGCGAGGGCTAGAACGAAGGGCGGAAATGGTCTGGGATTGTCTATCGCAAAACAATTGGTTGAAAACTACAAAGGTCGTATCTTAGCAGAAAGCGTAGTTGGGCAAGGGACTATCTTTAGAATTTTTATTCCTATCGCAAAAACAGAAGACAAGTAAAGCATGTGCTTTGCTTGTTTTTTTATATTATCCATTAAGAAAGAAGAAGCCAAATACAAGCAGATAAGAAATTTGGGATGGTTATTATAAAGAAATTTAGCGAACAATAAAATAGAATAACATTCGTTGGTAAATTGTAAATAGCTTTTAGGTGAACAAAAAACAATAAAAATACTTTAATATTCGTCTTTAAAAATAATAAAGAAAAATAGGAAATTTTCTATTGCAATTTTATAAAGAGATTGCTATATTATTATTTGTTCTAAATGATTCCTTTAAGGTGTCGCTAAAAATTATAAAAAATAGTGTTGACGCATTTTTGATATCATGTTATAATAACGAAGTCGCTTAGATGAGAAAGCTTATAAAGCTTGATTTTATCGAAAAAAACTTTAAAAAAGTTATTGACAAATAACAATCGAAATGATATGATAATCAAGTCGCTGCTAATGAGCGATAAAGACATTTAGAAAAAATAAACAAAAAAAGTTGTTGACATTCTCTTCTGAATCTGATAAGATTAAAGAGTTGTTGAAACAAAAAGATTAGACCTTTGAAAACTGAACAAAGTAAGACAAAC